>CABQAC010000050.1 GCA_902462035.1 uncultured Eubacteriales bacterium | reverse complement strand
TCCTCTCCGCGAAAGGTCACGCTTGCTGCGGCCGTACACTCGCCCCAAGAGGGGGCTCGCGCACTTGGCCTCCGCGGCGCTACCAACCTTTCGCGGGTACGGGGGGCAAATCGCCCTCAAAAATGCCAGACGATCTTTTTTGTCTCACCCTTACAAACCAATATAATCCGAACCACTCACGACAGGTTGTATCTGTTGGCGGAGGGTTCGGATTTGTGCTTTATTTGGATTAGTTTAATATCACACTTGACAAACAGGGTCACCCGGTTTTATAATTGGGGTGACCCTGTTTTTGTTAGGAGGTGTTTTACTGGAAACAGGCAAAAAGAGAGGCCCTAAGACGGATAATCCAAAGCCTTACAGAATGGCCGTTAAGTATGACGAAGAGTGCAAGCAGATTTTAGATGCCTACTGCGAACAGGAAAACGTCAACAAAATGGAGGCTGCAAGGCGCGGAATTAAGAAGTTGAAGGATGACCTCAAAAAATGAAGGAAGCGGCGCCAACCTTGCGAGTACCACGCCGCTTCCCCGCCAACACATGCCCGAAAGCAGATGCAGCGTAAATATTATACCATGCGCCGCAAACCCTTTCAAGCAGTGTTGGGACAACATTGTGAAAGGACGATTTGATGCGAAGCATATTAGAAGAATTTGCATATGGAAACGTATCGCCGGAAGTCCAGTTTTTTGATAAGAACTCAAAGTATGGAAGGGTTCTTGAACTGGTAGCAAATATTGAACAGAAATTACTGGACAGGCTCGGAACTGATGATAAAGACCTGTTTGAAAAGTATGTTGACGCACAGGGCGAGGCCAACCAGCTTACCGAAGTCAAGAACCTTATTTATGGCTACAAGCTGGGGCTGATTATGACAGCAGAAACATTTATAGGAATAGATGACTTGTATGTAGGTGGGGAGGAATTATAATGAGCGATATTCTGACTGACCTGTATTATGGCCGCATATCGCCGTGGGAGCGCCGCCCTACCCGAACCGTCGAAGGACAGAATATCGACCGTAAAATCGAGGATGAAAAGCGGTATTTCTTTCAAAAGATGCCGCTTGATGACTGCCAGCGTTTTCAGGAATTGGAGGACCTCTATACACAATCCAGCGACACGGAACAAGTTGATGCTTTTTCCTATGGCTTCAAACTGGGCGCAGAACTTATGATAGCAGTTTTTGCAGAGAGCAGATAGGCAAACAACACTTCGGGTCAAGTTGGCCCGAAGTGTTGTTATATGCACTGGTAACATTGTATAAATAACATTTCACTGATATAATTTGATTAATATAGAGCATAAACTAAACTTATTTTTCGGTGGGAGTTACGGTTGAAATGAAAAACAAATCTCAAAACAAATAAGCCTTGCTTAGAGAAAGAAGTATTATATCAATATTGGATGGCGATACAGATTTCGGTGAAATTATCCCAATAGATGGAAGCCAGAAAATCGGACGAGCAATAAGGGGGGTCGGCATTTATTCCTCGTTTATTCGGCTTGACATGCAAATTTTTTCATTTACCCTATACAAAATTTTGAGAAGATGGGTTATGATGTACCTATTAAACATAGAAAAGGTGATTCATCATGCTTGCTTTTCACAACGGTAAATACGACGAATTGATTGAATCAGTTGTCCGAAAAAAATTGGGTAATCATTGGAAAATACAAAATATAAAACAAACGCATTCTAACGCTATGCACGACAATGCAATTTTTGAAGGGAAAGGGTATTGTGTTTTTGTAAAACTGGGGCAAAATGCTTTTTCCTACGATCAATTTTTAAAGGAAGCCAATGGGCTTAATTATATCAGGGAGCACAGCAGCGTTTCTACGCCTGAAATACTGGGTGTTGTCAAATCGGGCGAAGATGTATTGCTTATTATGGAAGCCATTCATCAGGTTCCCATAAAAACAAAGAAAGATTGGGAGACAATTGGCAGAGGTTTAGCGGCTTTACACCGCTCGACTTTTAACAAGTGCGGTTTTTTTGAAGACAATTATCTTGGCACGTGGCAGCAAAATAATGATTTTAGGGATAATTGGGTTGATTTTTATGCGGATATGCGGCTTCGAAAAATGGTTGACCGGGCCGTACAATCCGGCAGTGTTACAAGGGAAGATCTATCCCTTGTTGAAAAGCTAATTGAAAGACTGCCTGCAATCAGCGGACCTGATCAGCCGTTTTCGCTTTTGCATGGCGATCCATGGATGAACAACGACGGTGAGGGAAATTTGCTCTACGACGGGGAAAAGCTGGTCGTCATTGATTGCGGCACCTATTATGGAAACAGAGAAATTGATTTATCGACAGTGGCTTTGTTTTACCCGGTAACCGATTATTTCTTCGATGCTTACAATGAAGTATATCCCATTGAAAAAGGATATCAAGAAAGGGAAGAACTCTGGAGAGTCAACCAGCGGATTTCTTTTACTCATTTTTTTGGTCCCCAATATAAACAAGAATTAAATACATTCATAAAGCGATATTTATAATGAAATAAGAGCCGTATAACCAATTGGAAGGGGGGCTTGGCATTCAGGGAATTTGTTTGTCTATTCTCCTAAGCTTTTCTGTACCACACCAATTTATTATTCTTTGCTGAAAAGGATTTAAAAGAGGATGAATGTCAATTTAACCGAAGGTAAAATTGGAAAATCCTTGCTGTTTTTTAGTTTTCCTATGATTTTGGGAAATGTTTTACAGCAGCTTTATAACGTGGCGGATACCATAATCGTAGGCCAAACAATCGGTGCGGCAGCACTGTCCGCGGTTGGATCGTCCTATGCGCTGATGGTCCTTTTAACCTCGATTATTCTGGGGCTTTGTATTGGCAGCGGCGTGGTTTTTTCGCAGCTTTACGGCGCAAAAAGAACAGAAGAACTAAAGACAAGCATTTTCAATTCTTTTTTGTTTGTGCTGATTGTTGCGGCGGTAATAAACAGTCTGGCCTTTCTGCTGCTCGATCATTTTATGCTTTGGCTCCGTATTCCGGCGGAGGCGGTTGATTTTACAAGGGAGTATCTCAGCATCATATTGACTGGAGTTTTAGGGGTTTATCTTTATAATTTTGTTGCATCAATTCTGCGCAGTATCGGCAATACGGTAGTTCCACTTGTCTTTCTTGCCATTTCGGCTGTGACCAATATTGTTTTAGATCTTGTCTTTATCGTCTGCCTTCACATGGGCGTAGCGGGAGCGGCTTGGGCGACGGTAACCGCGCAAATGTTGTCGGCGGTATGTATTGTCGTTTATTTTTTCTTAAAAGTGCCGCAGCTTTTTCCGCAAAAAAAACATATGCGATACAACAAGCATTTGCTGCGTATTGTTATTTCTAATTCGCTGCTGACGGCCATCCAGCAGTCCATTATGAATTTTGGAATTCTGATGATCCAAGGCCTGGTCAATAGTTTTGGTTTTGCGGTAAGCGCCGCCTTTGCCGCGGTTGTCAAAATCGATGCGTTTGCCTATATGCCTGCTCAGGATTTCGGCAACGCGTTTTCTACATATATCGCGCAGAATTACGGCGCGGGCAAACCGGACAGAATCCAAAGGGGAGTCCGTGCCGCGGCTGTGATGTCCATTTCATTTTGCGTTCTTTCTTCGCTGTGCGTCTGCTTGTTTGCAGAACCGCTTCTTCATATGTTTATCAAAGCGGAGGAGGTAGAAATCGTTCAAATCGGCGTACAATATTTATACATCGAGGGCGCTTGTTATGTTGGAATCGGGATCTTATTTTTACTGTATGGATTTTACCGCGGCCTCAGTAAATCGGTGATATCCATCATTTTGACCGTCATATCGCTGGGAAGCCGGGTCATCCTTGCCTATCTGCTTTCGGCCGTCCCGTCCATCGGGTTGGCCGGCATTTGGTGGGCGATTCCCATTGGGTGGCTGCTGGCGGATGTTGCCGGCGTCTGGTATTACGGCGCCCGCAAGCATCGTTTGATATCCCATTGATCCGACTGTAATTTGTTCGCATTATTTTTCATTAACACTCATAGCATCTATCAGGTACACCGCGCATGATTTTGGGGTTCGCGCGGCCTTTTCCAGGGTTTTCGCTTCTGAAAGACCGCGGGTTTATGGAATAAGCCGGACTTTGTAACAATGCATCGGAGGAATGCCGCAATGGAACAGCCTATCGTCATACGAGAAAATATCGATCATTATATGCAAGAGTTAACACAGTGGCTGGGTGAAACCGAATCGGAACCACTGGAACACATGACGGATTTTTTTACCGCGCGCATCGATTCTTACGAAGCGCATATGGCGCTCTGGCGTGACGCTTACCGTTATATGGCATCCATCCTGCCGGAGGACGCGAAAACAGTGCTGGATTTGGGCTGCGGAACAGGGCTGGAAATAGACGAAATAATGGCTGCCCGGCCAGGGATTTCCATAACGGGCATCGATCTTTCAGAAGCCATGCTTGAAAAACTTTATCAAAAACACCCATCGGTCCAAACCTTCTGCGCGGATTATTTTACCTATGACCTTGGATTATCGGAGTATGATGTGGTTTTATCCTTTGAAACACTGCACCATTTCAAGCCGGAAAAAAAGCAAGGCTTATTTCAGAAAATTTATCGTGCGTTAAAACCCGGCGGCGTTTATCTGGAAGCGGATTATCTGGCTTGTTGCGAGGGGGAAGAACGTCTTTTGATGCAAACGGCGGACCGCAAGCGCAAAAGGGACGGCATCCCGGACGATGTGTTTGTTCATTTTGATACGCCTCTGACAGCGGAGCGAGAAATGTCGCTGATGACCGCCGCAGGATTCCATCCGGTACAGCTGATACGCTGCATTCAAGGAGCATGTTTTATCAGAGCGGATAAGAAAGCATAGTACTTTGATTCCTTCATATTTTCGGCTTTACTTTATAATCCTGCCTCTTGTCAGATTCCTTTCGGCAAAGGGCTTTTTCATTGACATCACCGCGGATAACTGGTAAAATAATAGAAATATCAGTTATCTTTCGCGGCTCTGTTGCCGTGTTTGGCGCGCGCTCCGCCTGTACGGAGGGCGTTTTCTTTATGTGGTTGGTTCTTTTTGCCGAATAGGCGCACCGCGCCGGTATAAGTAACGGTTTCCATCTTTCCCGCATCGTTCCACGCAGCCCAGCGTATACATCACATTTAAACTGGTTTGCGCCAGGGAAAGGGAAATCTTCTCTGCGGCGGCCAACTCCCGGGAGGTAAAGGGTTCGGGAAGCGCAGGGAGTAGCTTCGCGTAATCCGGCGGCTCCCGCAAATCGTATTCCTCGATAAGGCGCAGGGGAACCAAATCCAATTTCCGCGTTTTGCCCCGGCTGGGTTTCCGCGCAGGAAGACGGGTTTCTTCGGTTTCCAGCAAAACGGCGCGAATGGTCAAACCCGGGTGGGGGAGGAATGGTTTGATCTGGTACAATTCTTGAAAAAGGAGCCATAGGCTGCCCTGCTTAGGGGATCTGCGCCGGGAAATCCGTTCCCCAGTGACCGGGTCCACAGAGGTCAGCCACTTGATTGCCGATATGGGGTAAACCACGGTGACAGGGCATAAGGGCAAAAAAGCATGCAGCTTGCCGCGGAGCTTCTCAAACTGGCGCGATTGGATTTCGATAACCCCATTTTCGCCTACAATATCCGCCACATAATTGCCGAGAAGAATCTCGTGGTTATCCGTATAAGGCTCGTAATATGCCTTCAGTACGGCGTGCAGGCTTTTTTCGCCTAGGGTGCCGATACCGCCCGTCCCTTTGGGCTGGGCCAGCACCTTGCGCAGGGCTTGTTCAAATAATTCCTGGTCAATCATCTGGCGTTCCTTCCATTCTTTGCGGCAGGGAGCCACCGCTGAAAATATTAGGCAGAAAGGCATGAACTTGCATGGATCTGAATACCCGCAGCGACAACCGGCTGGGGACCGAAAACATCGGCAGGCTATTGGTTAAGTTATCGCTTCCCGCCATTACCGCCCAGGTCATAAACGCATTATATAATATTGTAGACCGAATGTACATCGGCCGTATCCCTGGGGTGGGGAAAATCGCCCTGACCGGGCTTGGCATCACCTTTCCCATCATTATGATTGTCTCCGCCTTCGCCTCGTTGATCGGAATGGGCGGCGCGCCGCTGGCTTCTATCAACCTGGGAAAAAAAGACCGCCGGAAGGCCGAACAAATCCTGGGCAACTGCGCCACGCTGCTGACGGTCATCGCCCTGACGCTGACGGTGGTTCTTCTTCTGTGTAAAGGGCAGCTGCTTTACATATTTGGCGCCAGTGACGCCACTTTTCCCTACGCCAACGCTTATCTGACCATCTATCTGCTCGGTACCATCGCGGTGCAGTATTCGCTGGGACTCAATGCTTTTATCACGGCCCAGGGCTTTGCGACAACCGGGATGATTACCGTGCTGGTGGGCGCGGTCTCGAATATTATATTGGACCCCATCTTTATTTTCGGCTTTCACATGGGGGTTCAGGGCGCCGCGCTTGCCACGATTATTTCGCAGTTTATTTCCGCGGTTTGGGTCCTGTTGTTTTTAACGGGGAAAAAGACGGTTATCCGCATTCGAAAACCGGATATAAAGTTGTTTGCGCCGTTCACTTTGCGGGTGCTGGCGCTGGGGCTGTCGCCTTTTATCATGCAGTCCACCGAAAGCCTAATCCAAATCTGCTTTAATGTCAGCCTGAAAAATTACGGCAGCGATTTGTACGTGGGTGCGATGGTTATTCTCAACAGCGTGATGCAGATGGGACTGATGCCATTGACCGGCATGACCCAGGGCGCCCAGCCCATTATTGGGTATAACTACGGCGCAAAGAATTATGCGCGCGTTAAAAAAACCATCCGTATCGAAGTCGTCTGCTGCTGTGTGTACGCGTTTGCCATCTGGACGATGTGCATGTTCTTCCCACGGCTGCCCTGCTTGGTATTTTCGGACGACGCGGAATTGATCGCTTTGGCAGCGTCTTCGATGAAAATTTTCTTTTTTGGAACCATTGTGTTCGGCCTGCAAATCGCGTTTCAAAACTCTTTTGTGGCGCTGGGGCAGGCAAAGGTTTCCATCATGCTGGCGCTGCTGCGGAAAATTTTCCTGCTGATACCTCTGATGCTGATTTTACCGCGCGTCGCAGGACTTGGCACCACCGGCGTTTTCCTATCGGAACCCATTGCGGATATTGTGGCGGCAACCACGACGACAACAGTCTTTCTCGTCTATTCCAAAAAGATTTTTGCAAAAACCGGGGATGTGCCGTCCCCTCAGCAGCAAGAGGAGGGTTGACCCGTGGATTATCTTTCTTTGATTGGCATTTCAATCGGTCTTGCCATGGATGCCTTTGCCGTGTCGATCACAAACGGTACGGCCTACCGAAACTGTAAGCGCTCCCAAACCGTGAAGATTGCTTGTGCGTTTGGCTTCTTTCAGGCATTGATGCCCACCATCGGCTGGCTGGCCGGCACAGCGTTTGCCCAGGTGATTTCCGATGTGGACCATTGGGTCGCGTTTATCCTGCTTGGATTTATCGGCGGACATATGGTGTTTGAAGCGGTGCGGAGCAAAAAAAACGAATCGCCGGAGGAAATGCCCTGCGAGTTTTTAACCAACAAAACGCTGCTGGCCCTTGCGGTCGCTACCAGCATCGACGCATTAGCGACCGGATTGATTCTGCCTTCCGCTGTCGGCGCGTCCACACCGGTGCTGATGGTAATCAGTGTTTTGACCATTGGCCTGATCACCTTTGTCATCAGTTTGTCCGGCGTATTCATCGGCAAAAAATTCGGCGCGGTATTGAGCAATAAGGCGGAAATTCTGGGCGGTGTGGTGCTGATTTTGATCGGAATCAAAATCCTTGTGGACCATATATTTTTCAGTTAATGGTTAAAGCGCCCGTTTATGCGGGCGCTTTTTTGTACCGTGTAATTGCCAGGAAGGCGCCGCCATGCTATAATAATTTTCTAGGGCCGGGCAGCCTGCGCGGCAGTAAGGAGTGGTCAAATGATAGCGGTGATCGATTACGGCGCCGGTAATCTGCGCAGTGTGGAAAAGGCGCTGCGGTTTATTGGCGGCGATGTAGAAATTACGACTGATGCGCAGACTTTGGGCCGCGCAGACCGGGCGGTTCTGCCGGGCGTGGGCGCTTTTGGGGATTCGATGACCTCCCTTCGCCGGTCCGGGCTCATTCAGCCCATACTGGATTTTATCGGCTCGGGCAGGCCTTTTCTGGGTGTTTGTTTAGGACTTCAAATGCTGTTCGAGGGCAGCGAGGAAAGCCCAGGGGAAGAGGGGCTCGGCATATTCCGCGGCAGAATCAAACGGATTCCAGCTGGGGAGGATATAAAAATTCCGCATATCGGCTGGAACTCCCTGCAGCTGCTGCAACGTGACGGACTGTTCCGCGGGCTGGCGGAGAACCCCTACGCTTATTTTGTACATTCGTATTATTTGGATGCTTCTGACCAGGGTATTGTGTCCGCCAAAACCCGTTACGGCGTCTCCATTGACGCGGCAGTACAGTACCGCAATATACACGCCACGCAGTTTCATCCGGAAAAAAGCGGGGCGGTGGGGTTACAGATGCTGCGCAATTTTTTGGAGCTTCCGCCCAAATGGGAAGGGGAATCATCTTGTTGCGAAAGGATGAGCAATAAACATGTACGCCAAACGTATTATCCCCTGTTTGGACGTGAAGGACGGCAGGGTTGTAAAGGGAACCAGCTTTGTTCAGCTGCGCGATGCCGGGGACCCGGTGGAAGCCGCAGCCGCGTACGATGCCCAGGGCGCGGACGAACTGGTGCTTCTGGATATCACGGCCTCCCACGAGGCGCGGAACATCATGCTGGACATTGTCAGCGAGGTGGCAAAACGGATTTTTATCCCCTTTACCGTGGGCGGAGGAATCCGCAAGGTAGAAGATTTTGTGGAACTGCTACGGGCCGGGGCGGATAAGGTGTCGGTCAATTCGGCGGCGGTCAACCGGCCGGAGATCATTTCCGAAGCGGCGTCCAAATTCGGCAGCCAGTGCGTGGTAGCCGCTATTGACGCCAAACGCCGGGAAGGCGGCTGGGACGTATATGTCAACGGGGGGCGCATCAATACGGGGCTGGACGCCTTGGAATGGGCTATGGAGGCCGAACGCAGGGGTGCCGGGGAAATCCTTTTGACGAGTATGGACTGCGACGGCGTCAAAGAAGGATACGACCTGGAATTGACCCGGGCGGTTTCCGAACGGGTTGGAATCCCGGTCATCGCCTCCGGCGGGGCGGGGAATAAGCGGCATTTTTACGATGCGTTTACCCAAGGCAAGGCTGACGCGGTGCTGGCCGCTTCTTTATTCCACTTTAACGAAGTCTCTATTCCAGAACTCAAGGCGTACCTGAACTCCATGGGAATTCCAGTGAGGCAGTAGAGAAATGGATTTAATCCCCCCGGCAAAGCCGGGGGGATTGATTAATTTACGGTTCGGCGTTTTCGCCCAATGGCTGGAAACCGTCAGGGATGAATCTGTATAGAACGCGACTTTTTGCAAGATTTTAAAATATAACTTGCAAAAATCATTCGGATCAATTAAAATAGCTTTAGTTTCAAACAGATTTCTGCAATGAAGCCGAGGAGGATACGCATGGCTGGATATGAAGCGATGGACCCCGCGCAGCGGCGGGCGCTGTTGGAGAAACTGCAGGCGCAGTACCAAACGTTTCAGAAAAGGAATTTGAAGCTTGATATGTCCCGCGGAAAGCCGGGGGCGGATCAGTTGGATCTCACGGTGGGCATGTTGCCGCTCAAGGATTACCGTTCGGAATCCGGTATCGATTGCCGCAATTATGGCGTTCCCGATGGTCTGCCGGAGGCCAAACAGCTTTTCGCCGAATTATTGGAGGTTGCTCCCGAGCAGGTAATTGTGGGAGGCAATTCCAGCTTGAACATGATGTTTGATAAAATTTCTTCCGCCATGACGCATGGTATCAATGGCTATGCGCCTTGGATGCGTCAGGATTCGGTCAAATTCCTTTGTCCTGCGCCAGGATATGACCGTCATTTTGCTAT
>CABQAC010000049.1 GCA_902462035.1 uncultured Eubacteriales bacterium | reverse complement strand
CACCCCGCTACGCGATACATGTCAAAATGATAAAGGGGAAACCGGCCGCCAGTGTATTCGTGTACCAGCGCGAAGGTCGGACTGGACACCGCGGCGTTTGTTCCAACGCCGCGGGCAATTCCACGAACCAGGGCGGTCTTCCCCATCCCCATGCCGCCCCGCAGGGCAATAACCTCTTTTCCTTGCAACCATTTTCCGAACTCCTCGCCCAGTTTTTCCGTTTCCTGCGGCGAATGGCTGATCTTTTTCATTCCGCGACGCTTCCTTTGTTTCTGGTATGAATGGGGAGATGGCGGCCAACACTAGAAAAGGCCGGCAATCTTTCCAACCGCGTCCACATCGATCCGCTCTGCCGCTGGGGATTTGGGGAGGCCGGGCATCGTCATAATATCTCCCGTCAGCGCTACCACAAAACCCGCTCCGTTAGACAGCCGCACGTCCCGCACCGTAACGCGGAACCCAGTGGGCCTGCCGAGCAGCGACGGGTCATCCGAAAGAGAGTATTGGGTTTTGGCAATACAGACCGGCAGCCGGTCCCCGCCCAATGACTGAACCTCCCGCAAGGATTTTTCAGCGGCAGCGGTAAAGGTAACGCCGTCAGCGCCGTAAATCTCCCGTGCGATGGTTTCGATCTTTTCCCGCACCGGAAGGGAATCATCATACAATGGACGGAATTCGCTGGTCTGCCCGGCCGCCTCGCAGACCTTGCGGGCCAGGTCTGTACCACCGTCGCCGCCCTTCGCAAATACCTCGGAAATCGCGAAAGAAGCGCCGCGTTTTGCGCAGTAGTCGGAAACAAACGCAAGTTCCGCGCCGGTGTCGGCGCCAAAGCGGTTGATTGCCACCACGACCGGCAGTCCGTACTTGTGCATGTTATCGATATGCGCGCCCAGGTTGACAATACCTTTTTCAAGCGCCGCCAGGTTTTCTGAACCCAGCTCCGCTTTGGGAACGCCGCCGTTATATTTCAGTGCGCGCACCGTTGCAACAAGGACAACAGCGGATGGCTTAAGGCCTGCCAACCGGCACTTAATATCAAAAAACTTTTCCGCACCCAGGTCGGAGCCGAAGCCCGCTTCGGTAATGCAGTAATCCGCCAATTTCAACGCCAACTTGGTGGCGCGTACCGAGTTGCATCCATGGGCAATATTCGCAAAAGGGCCGCCGTGCATCAGTACCGGCGTGTGTTCCAGCGTCTGCACTAGGTTGGGCAGCACCGCGTCCTTCAGCAGGGAAGCCATCGCGCCGTTGGCATGAAAATCGCGCGCGTACAGCGGGTCGCCGCCGTAGGTATACCCTACCAGGATATCGCCCAGCCTCTTTTTAAGGTCGGACAGATCTGCCGCAAGGCATAGAATGGCCATTACTTCGCTGGCGACTGTAATCAAAAAACCTTCTTCCCGGGGAACGCCGTTAACCTTACCGCCCAGTCCGACGATCACATTGCGCAAAGCGCGGTCGTTCATATCGAGGCAGCGCTTAATCAAAATGCGGCGGGGATCCACCTGCAGGCGGTTGCCTTGCTGCAGATGATTGTCCACCAGGGCGCACAGCAGGTTGTTTGCAGCGGTAATCGCGTGCATGTCGCCTGTAAAATGCAGATTTATATCCTCCATCGGAAGGACTTGGGCGTAGCCGCCGCCGGCGGCGCCGCCCTTGACCCCAAAGACCGGCCCAAGGGACGGTTCGCGCAAGGCGACAATCGCTTTTTTGCCGATTTTGGCCATCGCTTGGCCAAGGCCGACCGAAGTCGTGGTTTTTCCTTCCCCAGCCGGGGTGGGGTTGATGGCGGTGACCAGAACCAGTTTGCCGTCCGGATCATTGGCGGTACGCCGGATTAATGACTCGTTCAGCTTTGCCTTTGTCCTGCCGTACGGCTCCATTTCTTCTTCCCGAATGCCCAAGGCCCCGGCAATTTCCCCAATTGGTTTTGCGGAAGTCTGCTGTGCGATTTCGATGTCCGTTAGCATAAAGAAATACCGCCTTTCCAAGCTATTCTAAATTTTAGAATGATCATCCCGCCATCCATTCGGTTAGGAGGCGCGGCACCCAAAACAATAGTTGCAGGGCGAACCTTTTACCCATCAAACCATACATCTGCGACGAAGACATTATAGCATAATTCCAAGAATGTTAAAAGCATTTCCCTTGAACTTATCCGCAAAAACCGATATAATGGAAAGCATTCCATGAAAGCGAGGTGATCCGCCGGGAATGCAAAAAGTACTCCATGCGTGTGCGAACTACATCAAAATGACGGACAAAATTCTCTGGCTGATTTGCATCTGCACTTCCGCTTTTGGGGCTGCTTTGGTATACAGCGCAACCCGTACCGCTTCCGGCGCACAGTTTCGCACACAAGTCGTTGCGATTGTCATCGGCTATGTGGCCGCATTTATCATAACCAAAATCGATTATGAAAAAATTGCATCCGCTTGGATTTTGATCGCCATTCTGTGCCTTGGCCTTATGGCCGCGACTTCGATTTTAGGCGTGCGGGTGGAAGGTGCGGATGATAAAGCCTGGATTATTCTGCCGGGCGGTATCTCTTTCCAACCCAGCGAACTTGTTAAGATCGGTTTTATCGTCACGTTTGCCAAGCATCTGGATGCGCTGCGCAAGCGCAATAAGCTCACGTCGTTTTGGCATGTGATGCTGTTGTGTGTCCATATGGCAATCCCCGTTGGGATTATCCATCTGCAGGGGGACGACGGGGCCGCGCTGGTTTTCCTGTTCATTTTCCTTGCCATGTGCTTTGGCGCGGGAATACAGCTACGCTATTTTGCCGCGTTAGGCGCAACCATATGCGCCGCTGTCCCCTTGGCGTGGAAGTATGTTTTAAACACAGACCAAAAAAAGCGGATCCAAATTTTGTTTGACCATAACTTGGACCCGCTGGGCTACGGGTACCAGCAGGGACAGGGTGAAATTTCCATAGGCTCCGGCATGATGAACGGGCGCGGTCTGTATCAGGGGCCGCGGGTCGCAAGAGGTATTGTGCCAGAGGACCACAACGACTTTATTTTTTCCGTTGTCGGCGAGGAGCTTGGATTTATAGGCTGTGTGGCGGTTCTGGCGCTGATTGGATTGATTTTGTTCAAAATTATGATGGTGGCCCGGTCTACCAAGGATCCGCTTGGAAAATATATCTGTTTCGGTTTTTTCGGTTTACTGGCATTCCAAGCCATCGAAAACATCGGCATGTGCTTATATTTACTGCCGGTAGTGGGCATTACCCTGCCGTTTTTTAGCGCGGGAGGTTCTTCTACGGCATGCCTTTATCTGGGTGTGGGACTGGTACAAAGCGTGTATATGCACCGAAAGCGGGCAAATGATATCGACATGGATCTGGCTTTCGAAGAATAGAAGGCCGCGCGGTAAAAAAACACCTTAAAACAAGCGGAATGCTGTTTTAAGGTGTTTTGCGTTTTTGTTAGCCCTCCGGCCTAACGTCTTCCTGAAGCAATTGCAAAAATGCAGGTTCATCAATAATGGTGATATTTAGCTGCTGCGCTTTGGCAAGCTTGCTGCCCGCGTCCTCTCCCGCTAATACGTAGGCTGTTTTTTTCGAGACACTGGAAGACACTTTCCCGCCGCGTTCTTCGATCAGAGCAGCGGCCTCTTCCCGGCGGAAGGTGGGCAGCGTTCCGGTCAGAACAAAAGTCATACCGGAAAATATTTGCCGCTTGGGTGACTCCTGCGCTTCTTTGGCCTCCATGTTCAGGCCGGCTTCTTGTAATCTGTCCAGCAAATGGCGGGTCTGCGGCAGCGCCAAGTACTGTACCGCGCTGACCGCCATAATATCCCCAAAGCCATCGATGGCGCTTAAATCCTCTGGCGCGGCGTCCAGCAATCGCTCCATGGTGCCGAACCGGCTTGCCAGGAGTTTGGCGGCCTGCTGGCCAATATGGCGGATGCCAAGGGCATAAATAACTCTATAAAGGTCATTGCCTTTACTTTTTTCGATGGCGTTCAATAGGTTTTCGGCGGATTTTTTCCCCATTCGATCGATTTTTTCGATTTCCTCTGCCTGCAAGTGATACAAATCCGCTGGGGACCGGACCAGCCCGTTGCCGATCAGTTGTTCCAAAACAGCCGGCCCCATCCCTTCGATGTCCATGGCATCGCGGGACGCGAAATGGATTAAGTGGCGCAGCAGCTGGGCGGGGCATTCCGTATTGGTGCAGCGGACGGCTGCCTCGCCCTCCTCCCGGGCGACATTGCTGCCGCAAGACGGGCAGACGGACGGTATGGTATAGGGCACGGAACCGGGCTGGTGCGCGAGAACCGCCACGACTTCGGGAATGATCTCCCCTGCCTTGCGCAGCATGACCCGGTCGCCGATTCGGATATCTTTCTCCGCGATAAAATCCTGATTATGCAGGGTGGCCCTGCTGACCGTTGTGCCGGCCAGCGTTACCGGTTCAAAAAGGCCGGTCGGGGTCAGCACGCCGGTTCTCCCCACGTTAATTTCAATATCCAGCAGCCGGGTTTCCCGCTCCTCCGGCGGATATTTGAAAGCAATGGCCCATTTTGGAAATTTGGACGTAGCCCCCAGCAGCTCCCGGTGTGAAAAGCTGTTTACCTTTACAACTGCGCCGTCGGTGCAAAAAGGAAGTTCGTCGCGAATTTCGCCGATGTGCGCAATTTCTGCGCGGACTTCGCTGCTTTTGGTAAAAACGGGGTAAAACGGCGGCACGCAAAAGCCCAGGCTTTTTAAATAATCGAGCGACTCTTTGTGGCCATGGAGTTCCTTTCCCTCGATCTGCTGGATATTGAAAATGAAAATTTCTAATTTGCGGGAGGCGGTAATGCGCGGATCTTTTTGCCGCAGGGAACCGGCTGCCGCGTTTCGGGGGTTCTTAAACGCTTTTTGGCCGTCCAGCTCTTGCTGTTCCACCAACGCGGCAAAGTTGGGTTTGGCCATATAGACTTCCCCGCGCACCTCTAAAAAAGGAAGGGGATCCGGCAGGCGCTGCGGAATGCAGGCGACGGTTTTTAGATTAACGGTAATATCCTCCCCAATCAATCCGTCCCCACGGGTTGAGCCGCGGACGAAAACGCCGCCGCGGTATTCCAGCGAAACTGAAAGGCCATCGATTTTCGGCTCCACAACATAAAGCGGATCGGCGACAATCTCCCGCACCCGCTGGTCAAAGGCGTCGATTTCTTCCAGAGAAAAAACGTCCTGCAGGCTGCCCATGGGAACCCCATGCGCGACTGGGGTAAACTGGCGGGACGCCTCCCCGCCTACCTTCTGGGTCGGGGAATCAGAAGTAATCAGCGACGGAAATTGCGCTTCCAGCGCTTTGAGTTCGTTGCTTAATCGATCGTATTCGTAATCGTCAATCTCCGGGTTATCCTGGTTATAATATAAATCGCTGTGGTAGGCGAGCTGTTTTTTAAGTTCCTCTACGCGCTGCTTGGCGCCAGTAAGGTCCATGGTAACATCCTCCATCCGTTTTACTTGCTCTTTATTATAACAGCTTTTTCCTTCTGCTTCCAGTTCTTCTTATTCCGCTGCGCCAGTTCCCGCCGTTTTGCCAAGACCGGCATAAAAGCTGGGAACATCCCCCACGATAATCGTTTCCGCCACGCAAAAATTTGTGGTCAGCCCCAGGGTGGTTTGATAACCGGGAATCATAGCCCGCACCTCTGTTTTGACTTCCAGCATGATGGCGTGCCGCGTTTGGTTGATTCCGGCGGAATCGAATACGTTTTTAATGTCGCATAACACGTTGGAAAGCAATGTACATTTAAGCGGCACTTTGGGGCCGCGGTCACGAAACAGGTCGCTGCCGATCAGAGTACCTGCCGGAATGGAGAAGTTTTGTTTTTCCAACGCATTTAGTTTTTCCTGTATTTTTAAGTTTATTTGGGCTTTTAAGCTGTTCAGGGCTACCATGTCGGTATCCATGGAGGTGATATTTCCATTACCATCCTTTTCGGACCGCATAATTTTTTGATAGGTCAGCTGATTCTCGGTTATTACCTCGTTTACCGCTTGGTTAACCGCTTCAGCGGATATTTTTTGTGCCGCGGACTCTACCGAGGTGTGAATCATCGGCGTGATTTGCGCGTCCAAAACAAATACAAGCGCAATGGCAAGAGCCATAATCAAAAAAATGCCTGCCCTGCCTCGTGACCCGGTACGGCGCGGCGCCCTTCGCATGTTGCCTCGCTCCCTTCCTTTTCCGCTGTTTTCTTGCTTTTCTATACTATTCCGGGAAAAAAATATTGTGAAAAGGCCTGGTTTTAAGGTATAATGGGGTCAAAGCGTCGCTTTGACCCCAGAGCAGCGAACGTAACGGGAACGGCGGCGGGATTGATGATAAAACGATCAGAAGTTGGAGATGCGTGATGAACAATCATCTGTTATCTAATATTGAAAAAAGCTACGCCGGTTTTTCAAAGGGACAAAAACGCATTGCGGATTTTATTGAGAATCACTACGACAAAGCGGCGTTTATGACCGCTTCTAAGCTGGGCATGACGGTTGGCGTCAGCGAATCTACCGTAGTGCGGTTTGCGACCGAGGTAGGCTACGACGGCTACCCGTCGTTGCAGAAAGCCATGCAGGAAATGATCCGCAATAAGCTGACGTCGGTGCAACGGATCGAGGTCGCCTGCGACCAGATTGGTCAATCCGATGTGCTGGAAGCAGTGCTGACGCTGGATATCGAAAAGATACGCCGTACGCTGGAGGAAACTTCAAAATCAGATTTTTACGAGGCCGTGACATCGATATCCGAAGCCAAGCGGGTTTATATCGTTGCCGCGCGCAGTTCTGCGCCGCTGGCGGCCTTTTTGGGCTATTACTTCAACCTGGTGCTTGGCAATGTGACCATCGTCAACGCGGTCAGCGAAAGCGAAATTTTTGAAAAGCTCCTGCGCGTGAATCAGGAGGATACGGTGATCGGCATCAGCTTCCCCCGTTATTCCAGCACCGCCGCCAAAGCGCTGCGCTTTGCATCGGACCGCGGCGCGCACGTTGTCGCGATTACCGACAGCCACGGTTCCCCCATCGCGCAGTTTTGCAACAATCTGCTTTTGGCGCGCAGCGATATGGTTTCTATTGTGGATTCGCTGGTGGCGCCGCTTAGTTTGGTCAACGCCTTAATCGTTGCCACCGCTCTGCGTAAAAAGGAGGAAATCTCCAGCCTGTTCGGCCAGCTGGAGGACATTTGGGATCAGTATGCGGTATATGAAAAAGTAGAGGAGAATCCGGACGAATGAACAATCCCAAAGTGTTGGTCATCGGCGGCGGCGCAGCTGGAATGATGGCGGCCATTTCCGCCGCGGAATTGGGCGCGCAAGGGACTATTCTGGAAAAGAATGAACGGTTGGGGCGCAAGGTAATGATTACCGGCAAGGGGCGCTGCAACCTGACCAACAAGACCGATTTAAACGGGCTGATTGACGCGACTGTTGGTAACGGCCGTTTTTTATACAGCGCTTTCTCTCAATTTATGCCTCAGGATATGATGGCGTTTTTGGAAAGGGAAGGACTGCCGCTGAAAACCGAGCGCGGAAACCGGGTTTTTCCCGTTTCGGACAAAGCGGCTGATGTCGTGGATTGCTTGGCGCGCAAGCTCAGGTCGCTGCACGTCGGCGTGCGCCAGGGAACCGCCGTAGCGCTGCTGCACGCAGGCGGCGCTGTTACAGGGGTCAAAACCAAGGCGGGCGAACAAATTGTTGCCGACCGCGTTATTATCTGTACAGGCGGTTCATCCTACACCCCTACCGGTTCCACCGGCGACGGGTACCGCTTGGCAAAACAGGTCGGGCATACGGTCATGCCGCTTCGCCCGTCTCTCGTGCCGTTGGAGTCCCCCGTGCCCTGGTGCAAGGAAATGCAGGGGCTGTCCCTGCGCAATATTAAAATACGGCTAGTCGAAAACCAGTCGGGCGCTTGTGTTTATACAGATTTTGGCGAGATGCTGTTTACGCATTTTGGTGTTTCAGGCCCCGTGGTACTCAGTGCCAGCGCACATATCCGCAACGCGGATCCCATTGCGTATTCCTTGGAAATCGACTTGAAACCCGCGCTGGACGAGCGCCAATTGGATGACCGCCTGCTTCGGGATTTTACCAAATACCAAAACAGGGATTTTCACCATCTGTTTGAAGATTTGCTGCCCCGCAAGATGATCCCGGTCTTTGTCCGCCGCTCTGCCATCCCGCCCGAACGGAAGGGAAATCAAATTACCCGGGAAATGCGGCAAACAGTGGTGCGGCTGATGAAGCGCTTTGACCTTCCCCTTTCTGGCTTTCGCCCGCTGGAGGAGGCCATTGTGACCGCCGGAGGCGTTTCGGTAAAAGAAATCAACCCTAAAACTATGGAATCCAAACGGATATCCGGCCTTTATTTTGCAGGTGAGGTCATCGATGTGGACGCATATACCGGCGGGTTTAATCTGCAGATTGCTTGGTCCACGGGCCGCCTGGCCGGCACCTGCGCAGCGCAATTCAGCGCAGCGCAATTCAGCGAAGTGCAATAAATGCGGAAAGGGTGTTTTGACATGATCGCAGTTGCCATCGACGGGCCGGCGGGCGCCGGCAAAAGCACCATTGCCCGGGCAGTGGCACAGGCAATGGGTTTTATTTATGTAGATACCGGCGCGTTATATCGCGCTTTGGGCCTATACGCGGTCCAAAAAGGCGTAGATCCCGCGGACGAGAGGGCTGTCTCCGCCCTGCTGCAGGGCGCAAGGGTCGAACTGGCCTTTGCGGAGGGGGAACAGCGGGTCTTTTTATGCGGCGAAGATGTCACTGGGTTTATCCGTACCCCGCAAATTTCGATGGCGGCATCCAAAGTATCCGCGCTGCCCGCCGTACGGGCGTTCTTGTTCGATCTGCAGCGGGAACTGGCGGAAAAACACGATGTCATTATGGACGGGCGGGATATTGGAACAGTGGTCCTTCCCCATGCCCAGGTCAAAATATTTTTGACCGCGTCGGCGGAAGACCGGGCCAACCGCAGGTACCAGGAAATGCTCTCCAAGGGCCAGCAAGCTGATTACCAGCAAGTGCTGGCGGATATCCGCAAACGGGATGAACAGGACGAAAACCGTGCCGTTGCGCCGTTAAAGCCCGCGCCCGACGCCATTGTGGTGGATACCACAGGGAACGAATTGGAACAATCGATTGCATTGCTGCGCAATGTGATTAAGGAGCGTTTGTGATGAATGGTTTTTACCGTGTGATGCGCGTCATCGCCATCGGAATTTTTAAAGTGATTTTCCCCTACCGTGTCGTTCATAAGAATTCCCTGCCCCAGGAGGGACGGTACATCGTCTGTGCCAACCACATTTCGATGAAGGACCCCGTTTTCCTGGGGATCACCCAGCGGCGGCAGCTATATTTTATGGCCAAGAAAGAACTGTTCCAAAATAAGCTGCTGGCTTTCTTTATCCGCAAACTAGGGGCGTTCCCAGTATATCGCGGCACCGGCGACACCAAAGCGGTCGGCACCGCGTTCGAGATTTTGGAGCAGGGCCATGTGCTCGGCATTTTCCCAGAGGGGACGCGCTCCAAAGACGGCAAATTGCTGCGGCCTAAGCCTGGCGCAGCAATCTTTTCCCATCAAAGCAGCACCCCTATTCTTCCAGCGGCCATTGTGGCAAAAAATGGCCGCGTACGTCTTTTTCACCGCACGGTAATTGTATACGGGGAACCAATTCAACCGGAGGAACTGGGCATCGATACCGGCAGCGGGTTGGAGCTTCGCAACGCGAGCCGCCTGATTATGACGCGGATTGGAGCGCTGCGGGAGCGCGGCCTTGCCCTATTGGGCGCTACTGAAAATAGAACGAAAAACGAGGGACAGACCGTTGAGCATTAAACTGGCAAAATCCGCAGGCTTTTGCTTCGGCGTTAACCGCGCGGTGCAGATGGTAAGCGACCTGCTCGATCAAAACCAAAGGGTTGCGACATTGGGACCGATTATTCATAATCCCCAAATCATCGAAACTTTCTCCAAACGCGGCGTGCGCGTGGTTACGGATCCGGCGGAAGTGCTTCCGGGCGAAATTTTGGTGATTCGCTCCCACGGTGTACCAGAGCAAACGATGGAAACGCTGCGCAGCCTCCGAATCCCCTTTACCGACGCTACCTGCCCTTTTGTGGCGAAAATCCATCAAATCGTTTCGGACGCGACCGCCGCAGGCCGAACC
>CABQAC010000048.1 GCA_902462035.1 uncultured Eubacteriales bacterium | reverse complement strand
GGTCTGGATCATGCCGGGCGGGCAGCCTGCCGGAGCGGTTTCCAGCGCGGCGAACAAGGTGTCGCGC
This sequence comes from uncultured Eubacteriales bacterium, assembly GCA_902462035.1. GTDB lineage: Bacteria > Bacillota > Clostridia > Oscillospirales > Acutalibacteraceae > CABQAC01. Next base: position 10,424 of record CABQAC010000048.1, on the reverse strand, counting down.
TGGCCGCGGAATTCCACAATTCCATAGTCCGCCAAAATACTGAAATCCATCGCGTCGCAAGGCGGAAGAACGGTCTCGATATCACCCACCGTCAGCACGGAACTGGAAAAGTCCCATATAACGGACACCCCTTGAACGGTTACCTCCACCCGGCCGGCGCTGCGCAAAAGGGAAAAGCACAGTTGTGCAGGACCCGGCCCGCAGTCGAGCCGCAGCCGCCCTTTCGGCAGAACGGCGAAATGGGCTGCAACGCGCCGCTGCCGCAGTATTTCTTCCGGCAGGGACATCCGCAGCCGGGGACCGCTGGACGTTTGAGTGAGGGAAAGCTCCGCGGGGAGCGACATCATACCCCGGTAAGGCTGGCCGGGGTTTTTTGTGCGCAGCCAAGCAACGCTTACCACCCGGCTGCCAAGCCCCGCAAAGGTTTGGGCGGCATAGGGCAGGCGGTTCAGGTAAGCGTGGCAGCGGTGGGATTCCGGAACAAAGCGGTAGCCGTCGAAGCTGCCGGTCCAATAAAACCCGTCAGCCGTAAAAAATACCCAGCGTCCTTTTTCCCGGCTGCCGTCCACGGGCAGGAAAAACAAGTCCGGGCATTCCCACGCTTTGGGCAGCGTCAGCGTCTGGGTTTGTTCCCAATGCAAAAGGTCGCCGGAGCGGAAAACGCCGAAATCATTTTTTTTCAGATACAGCACCATAACATACCCACCGGAGGGCGGATGGAAAAACACTTTGGGATCCCGGTTGCCCTCGGCAATGTTCGGAACAGCGGTTACGCCGGTTTTGCGCAAAGCGCGCCCCTGGTCCCGGCCTACCGCCAGCATTTGGACGTAGGGCTTTCCCGCCGACCAATCGTTGGTGCCGCCGGCAGCGGTGTAGTAAAACAGCAATGCCTCCTTGCCGAAACCCGCCGTGCCCTCGGCATCCGGGTAAGCGCAGCCCGAAAACATCGTTCCGGTACCATCGGGAAACAAAACCGGATCTTGCTGTTCCCAGCGCAGCATGTCCCGGCTAACGGCGTGGCCCCACTGCATGTTGCCCCATTCGACATCCATGGGATTGCTTTGATAATACAGGTGAAAGACGCCGTCTTGCGCCACCAAGCCGTTGGGGTCGTTAATCCAGCCGGATGCGGGCGCGAAATGGATTTTTGGGCGCACCGCTTTGGGAACGGGGGGCGGATAGTCGCTGTTTAAGATGAGCGAAAACCATCCGTGGGGCAAATCACCCGTTAGCAGCAGCAAGCCGCAGTCTTCGGGTACGGGCAGGCAAGCATAATAATCCGGCACCGCGGGCGGCCGCATGGCCGCATGGGCCGACAGGGTAAACGCGTAAACCGGTTCCCCGGTTTCGCGGTAAATGGATATTTTTTTAAGTTCCCCGCCCAGCCGGACGGGAACCCAAAGATAACGTGCGGTAACGCGCAAACGAAACAAGCGCAGACCTCCTTTTCGCCGGCCGGGCCGCCCCGGCGTTTTATTCCAGCATATCATAAAAACCCGGAAAAGTCTCCGGGTTTTTTCTTGTTTTTCTCCCAATCGTTTGTATTATGCTTTAACGGCGCCGGACACCACCCCGCTGATGATTTGGCGCTGCAGGAACAGGTACAGCACAATCACCGGCAGGGTGGTCAGCACCAGCGCCGCCATAATCGCGCCGTAGTCCACCGTGTAGGTGCCGTAAAAAGCATAGGTGGAAAGGGGCAGGGTAAAATTTTTCTTTTCGGTCAGTACCAGGGAAGGAAGCAGATAATCGTTCCAAATGGCCAAAACGTTCAGCACCACAATGGTCGCGGTGGTGGGTTTAAGCAGCGGGAACACCACCCGGAAAAAGGTCTGCGTTCTCGAACAGCCGTCCAGCGTGGCGGCTTCTTCCAGCGAAATGGGAATATTGCTTTTGATAAAGCCGTGGTAAATAAACACCGCCAGGCTTACGCTGAACCCCACGTGCATAAAGATTAGGGTGGATTTATGGTTTAAAACCCCAAAAATACCGCCGTAAATCTGAACCAGGGGGATCATCACCACCTGAAAGGGAATGATCATGGCGGCCAGCATGCAGAAGAATAGAATTTTGTTGATCCGCCAATCCGCCCGAACAAAAAAGTATGCCGCCATGGAGGTAACCAGCACGATGAGCGCCACACTGACGCAAGTAATCAGCAAAGAATTGCCGAAGGAATTGAGAAAGTTCATTTTATCAAAAGCCTTGGCGAAGTTTTCGAAGGTGACGCCGCCCGGATCCACCAGTTGGAGCGGATCTTTGATGATGGCTTTTTTTGTTTTGAGAGAATTGATGAGGATCAGGAAGAAAGGAACCATGTACAAAGCCAGCAAAACCAGCAGCACCGCCAGTTTGACCGCCTTGGCAAACCGTTTTTGCCCACCGCCCGCCATGCCGTTCATGCCGCCACTTCCTTCCGTTTGCCCAGGGCGATTTGGGTCAGAGTTACCAGGGCGACCAGCAGGAACAGCACAAACGCTTCCGACTGGCCCACGCCAAATTCCTTGGACAGAAACGCCTTTTGGTAAACGTGCATGGCGGCCATGCGGGTGGTACCGGACGGGCCGCCCGCGGTCAGCGACAGGTTGACGTCATAAACCACAAAACACCGCTGGATGGACAGAAACAGGCAGATGACAAAAGAGGGAACCATCAGCGGCAAAATGATATGCCGGGCGGTCTGCAGCTCGGTACAGCCGTCAATGGCCGAGGCTTCCAGCAAATCCCGCGAAATACTGGTAAAGCCCGCCACATAGATGATCATCATATACCCCGAATACTGCCACACCGTTACGATAACCATGGCCCAAAAAGCGGACCGGGGCTCGGACAGCCAGGAGGTGGATAGCGCCGGCAGGCCCAGCGCCTGGCCGACGGATACCAACGCGCGGGAAAAAACAAACTGCCAAATAAATCCAAGGATAATGCCGCCGATTAAGTTTGGCGTAAAAAAGGCGGAGCGCAGCACGTTTTGGCCGCGGATGCCGCTGGTCAGAAAATAGGCCAGCACGAAAGCAACTACATTGATGAGGATTACCGAAAAGAAAACGTATTGCAGTGTCAGCCACAGCGAGCGCCAAAACGCGCTGTCCTGAAAAGTCTGAATATAATTGTTGATCCCGACAAAGCCGGGGTTGGCGGAGATGCCGTCCCAATCGGTAAAGGTCAGGCATACGCCGTACACAAAAGGGATTACCACCACCAGGGCAAACAGCAATACGGCGGGTCCGGCAAACAGCAGGAAAAGCCGCAGGTTACGCCCCTTGCTTTTTTCCGTCACAGCGAACATCCTTTCTGACGCAGGTTGCAAAATTAGGCCTTGCCCTTCCAGTAATTCTCAATATCCGCCGCGAGCTGGCCGCGGGTGGATTTACCGGCCAGATAGTTTTGCATCGAGGCGCCTACCGCCGCCCAGTGGTCGGCCGGCAGAATGGGCCCGAACACCGTTTTGTCCGCGTCCAGATAACCTTTGATGGAAATGCCCAGCCCATCGGCGGGAAGCAGCTTGTTGCTTTTGAACACTGGGACAAAACTGAGCTGTTCCACCATGGCTTTTTGACCGTCGGAATCAAAGGCGAGCCAGTTGAGGAAATCCTTTGCGGCCTGCTGCTGGGAAGGGGTGGACTTGACTTTATCAACCATGATTTGTTTGGTGCCAATGCCGATCAAGGTGGTGTTGACATCGTCGTTCGCATCGTTGTTCAGGGGCAGCGCCATCAAACCGAATTCCGTATCTTCGTCGGCGAATTCGCTGATGTTGGGCCAGGCCCAGTTGCCGTTAAACCAAAAGGCGGATTCGCCCTCGGCCAGAAAATTGGGATCCACGGCATAGTCCGCGCCCAAGGGATCCGCTTTGTTGATGTTGTATTTGCGCAGCAGGTCAAAAGCGTCCATCACCTGGTTAAAGCGGCTGTTGTCCGCCAGCTTGACTTCGCCTTTTTTCAAAGCGGCGATAAAAGCGTTCACTTGGCTGGGCTCCTGGGATTGGGCTTCGTATATCTGGCCCGCGTAATGAGCGCCCAGGGACCAGTCCTCCTTGGAAAGGACCACCGGCGAATCCATCCCCTTGGCGGCTAGGGCTTGGAACAGCGACTCCAGCTTAGCCAGCGTATTGTATTGGGATGGGTCAAAGGGCTGCCCCAGGGTTTGCTCAATGGCGGTTTTATTATAAATCAGGCCCTTGGATTCGGCGCCTGTGGGAAAGCTGTAAACCTTGCCGCCAATGTGGTAGGCCAGGTCCCCGGCGTCCGCCACCCAGTTTTCGCCGGTCAGATCCAATGCTTTTTCCGGCCCCAGGGCATCGATGTCAGTGGTGTCCAGCATGGCCATGGTAGGCGGCACGCCGGCGTTATAGTTGGCCGAAATGGTTTGGAAAGGGGAGGTGCCCGCCGGGCAAGCGATGATTTCGATTTTGACGCCGGTTTTTTGCCCATATTCCTTGGCGACCTGCTCCAGGGCGGATTGAATTTCCCCCTTGGAATTGAGCAGCGTAATGGATTCGCCGGTGTTGCCCGTTTCGCTGCCGGATTTGCATCCGGTCAGGCATCCCGCCAGTAAAAGCGCGCCCAAAAACAGCCCTATCAGTCGTTTTTTCATGGTTTTATCCTCCTAATTTATTTCATTGGCAACAGGGGCAACCTTTGCCCGTTGGTTTCAATCTCGAATACATGGTTTTTTAGGTTTGCGGTCAGTTGTGCCCGGCTTTCGCCGTTTTTTCGGCGGATAACCAGCACGGGACCGGACCATTCCACTTGGCAATCGCCGGAAAACGCGGGGCACTGGTTGCGCAGCCGCATCATAGCCAGCAGGTTTTGCACCACAGGCCGCTCGACCTCCCGGCTCACTTCGGACGCCGTGTAGTAGTGGCGGTTAATGTCACGCCCCTGTTTGGTCTGTTCCATCAGCGCGACATCGTTTTTCCCGGCCAGCAGCCCTACATAGTAAACCTGGGGCACGCCGGGAGCGAAAAATTGAATGGCTCTGGCCAGCAGGTAGGCTTGGTCGTCGTTGCCCAGGGCGCTGTAATAGGTGCAATTGATTTGATAAATATCCAAGTTATGGTACGCGGCGGAACTGTACTTCCGTTTGACATTGGCGCCGTGTTGGTACAAATGGTTTTGGGTCTGTTCCAGCTGTTCCGGCGTCAGCAAGTCCGCCGCGTCCACCACGCCGATGCCGTCGTGGGTGTCCAGGGTCGTAAATTGGTTGCGGGGACAAATTTGCAGCCAATGGGCCAGGGGCGCGCCGTCGCCGGCGTACAGGGCGTACAAGACCAGCATGGGCAGCGCAAAATCGTATACCCAGTACCCTTTTTCAGCCAATTTCAGCTGAATGGAATAGTGTTCGTGGATTTCGGGAAGCAGCGATACGCCGAACGGGTCCACGATACTGCGGATGTCCTCAAGTAAATCCCAAATCTCCGGTTCCACAAAAAAACAGGAGGTCCCCGGCTTTTTGACCGCATAGGCAAAGGCGTCCAGCCGGATGATTGACGCGCCGTTTTTACACAGCAGCTCTAAATTATCCCGAAAAAACGACCGTGTGGCAGGGGTGGCGGTATTTAAGTCGATTTGCTCCTCCCCAAAAGTACACCAGATCTTTTCGGTGGTGTTGTCGGCAAAGGTGACGTCCACACTGGGTGCACGGGGTTTGCGTTTGTAAATCAGATCGACCTGCTCCCGCGTCGGTTCCCCATTTTCCCAAAAATCGCGGTAACGAATGAACAAATCGCGGTAGGGGGAGTAATCTTTATTTTGCTGAAAGTCTAAAAAGTATGCGGAACTGCGGGAAATGTGATTGACCATAAAATCGAACATCAGCGGAAAATCACGCGCGAGCGCGCGGATATCCCCATATGTGCCGAATTGCCCGTCCACCGTTTCGTAGGTCAGGGGAGAGAACCCCCGGTCTGCGGAGGATGGGTAAAAAGGAAGCAAATGCACGCTGCCCACCGCGCCGCAAAAATAGGTGCGCAGCAGCTGGTGCAGCGCGCGAATGTTGTTCCCCATGCTGTCCGCGTAGGTGATCAGCATAATTTGATGAAGTTCCGGCCGCATAAAAAGCCCCTTTCGGAAAGATTCCGGCAAACCGGTTTGCCGCCTTTGGCTTTAGTATGTGTAGTTCTAAGAAAGTTATCAGCGGCAGCCTTACCCTTGTTGTTTCGGTTTGATTTTTTAACGGGACTATGGCATAATAAAAGCAGTTTTACAATACGCGTTTTCTGGAGGGAACAGTTATGGCCACCGTAACCTACCAATGCCCCAACTGCGGCGCGCCGCTGCGGTTTGACGCGGAGTCCCAGCAATGGGCTTGCGACTACTGCCATGAAAATTTTCATCAGGGTCAACTGGATCAAACCGGCGGTAAACGGGAACCCATGACGCCCCCCAAGGCGGAGCCCTTCCACGGTGTTCGTTACACATGCCCTACCTGCGGCGCGGAATTGGTGGCAGACGAGAATACCGCGGCCACCTTTTGCCTGTACTGCCACAGCCCCACGCTGCTGAGCGAACGGCTTTCCAACGAATTTAAACCGTCTTATATCATTCCCTTTCAAATTGGAAAGGAACAGGCGGTGGAGGGGTTCCTGAAATGGTGCCGCAAACGGAAGTTTGTGCCGGGCGGGTTTACGGCGCGGGAACAAATCGAAAAAATGACCGGCTTGTACGTACCGTATTGGCTGTTCGACGGGAAGGTCGACGGGTTTCTTCATGCCATCGCCACGGTGACCACCCACTCCCGGGAGGGGAATTACGAAGTGACCAGGACGCGGTATTTTGATGTGCGGCGCAGCGGAAACATGGCGTTCGGCGGCATACCGGCCGACGGTTCCAAGCGGATGGACGACCGTACCATGGAGGTGCTGGAACCGTATCGCTATCAAGAACTGCGGCCATTTGATCCCTCGTTTTTAAGCGGTTTTTTCGCCGAGAAATACGATGTGGACGACCAGGAGGTTACGCCCGAAATCGAACGGCGCATGCGCCTTTATGCCGAACAGCTGCTGCGGGATACCATAGGCGGCTACGGGGGCGTTTCGGTGGATCAGCGGGATATCCGGGTCAACCGGACGGCGACCCATTACGTGATGATGCCGGTCTGGCTGCTGACCTACCGGCACAAAGAAAAGGATTATCTGTTTTTAATGAACGGTCAAACGGGGAAGATCGCCGGTAATATGCCGTTTTCGGTGCCGAAGCTGTTGCGGTTCGGCGCTGTGGTATGGGCTGTTGCGGCCGCGCTGTTCACGCTGTTCGGCATGCTTTTTTAAGGGCAGGGGAAGGATGGTCACAGAATGGCTGGATATAACATACGGGGAAAACGATGGTTGGGGGTTTGCCTGATACTCTTCTTTATGGCGGCCCTGCTTCCTGTTGCGGCGTATGGCGAAAACCCCGAAAAGGTGGTGGACCAGGCGGAGCTGTTCACCGCGGCCGAACGGGAGGAAATCCAGGCGCTGTGCGAATCTGCTGTGGCCGAAACCAATATGGACGTGGTGGTGGTCACCACCGGCGACGCGAACGGAAAATCCGCCATGGAATTCGCGGACGATTATTTTGATTACAATGGGTATGGCGTGGGCGGTGACCATAGCGGCATCTTATTTTTGATCGATATGGACAACCGGGAAATTTGGATTTCTACCACCGGCCTTGCCATCCGTTATTTTACCGATGCGCGGATTGACCGGATGCTGGACGTGGTATTCGGTGATGTGGCGGACGGCGATTACGCGGCGGCGGCGCGCGCTTTTGTGGGCAGGGTGACCTATTATGCGAAGCTTGGCATTCCGGACGACCAGTATAATTACGATCCCGGGACCGGAGAAAAGGACCCGTATATCCCGGTTGCGGGAAAAAATTTTTGGTCCGAATTAGGCACCGGCGCCCTGGCGGCGTTCGCGGTGGCCTTGGTGGCCGCGCTTATCGCCTGGGTCTGCGCCAAAAGAGCCAATGGCAAGCAGGTGACCGCCCGCCCCGCGACTTATCTGACGCCGGGCTCTTTCCGGCTGACAGCCAAAAGCGACTTGTTTTTGCGGGAAAGCGTCCAACGCCGGTATATCGAGCCGCCTTCTAGCAGCAGCAGCGGCGGCGGTGGGGGCGGTTCCAGTTCCACACACTCCGGCAGTTCCGGTACGACGCATGGGGGCGGCGGGCGCAGCTTTTAACAGCCGTTGCCGGATTTGGCTGGCGGTTGTTTTCAATTGATTCACGAAACCATTACATTTTATCCAAATTGTTTTGATATACTCGCTGCATCAACTGAATGGAGATTGGGGACGAAGGGGAATATGGATTGGCTTAGAAAGTTCATGGCCGGCCGGTATGGAGCGGACCAGTTTTCAATGGTTCTGCTGGTATTGGCGCTGGTACTGTCGCTTGTGTTTGCTTTTGTGCCGGTGCCGCTGCTCGAGCTGGCGCCGATGGCGCTGGTTTTTTACGATCTGTACCGCATGCTGTCCCGGAATATTCCGGCCCGCCGCCGGGAAAACGAATGGTTTTTACGCTGGTCCGCGCCCATGCGGCGGGGGCTTAACGGGGCTGAACGCCGGTTTCGCGACCGGAAAACCCACCGCTATTTCAAATGCCCTTCCTGCCGCGCCCGGCTTCGGGTGCCCAAGGGGCGCGGAAAAATAGCCATCACCTGCCCAAAATGCAAAATAGAATTTATCCGGAAGGCATAACCGTCAAAACAGAAAAACCGCCGCGATGGGAAATTTCTTCCCTCAGCGGCGGTTTTGGTTTATAATAAAGCAAACTGGAAAAGAATAATGGGGGTATGAAGCGTGCAAAACGGCTGGGAAAACGTACGGGACTTTGGTATTATCGGAGACGGCGCAACCAATCAAACCGGCCCGCTTAACGCGGTGCTTCGCAAAATGGCTGCCGCCGGCGGCGGTACTTTGTATTTTCCGCCGGGCCGTTATGTGACTGGCACATTGAACCTATACAGCCATTGCACCATATGGCTGGAAGGGGGCGCCACGCTGCTGGGCAGTGAAAATCCTGGGGATTTTCCGCTGATCGGTGAAGAATCGTTTCCCGGCTGGGGCCCGGATTCCCATGCGGCCATGATTTTTTCCCACCATGCCACGGGGGTGGCGGTGCGCGGGCGCGGCACCATCGACGGGCGCGGTTATAACTGGTGGCATAAGGCGGACGAAAGCCGGCCCAAGCTGGTGGAATTTATATGCTGCGACGATGTTTTGGTGGAAGACGTCACGCTGACGAATTCTCCTATGTGGACGCTGCATCCCCTGCGCAGCAGCAATGTGGAAATCCGTGGCGTAACCATTCGAAATCCGGCGGATTCCCCCAATACCGACGGCGTCAATCCGGAATCCTGTCAAAACGTCCGGGTCAGCGGCTGTTTGATCGACGTGGGGGACGATTGCGTCACCCTAAAGTTGGGCCGCCAGGACCAGCCGTTCCACAACGCGGCCCCATGCGAAAATATTGCGGTGGTCAACTGTACCATGCGCAATGGCCACGGCGGCGTCGTTATTGGCAGCGAAATGACCGGCGGGGTGCGCAACGTGGTCATTTCCAACTGTATATTCAGCGGTACCGATCGGGGCATTCGAATCAAAACCCGGCGGCTGCGGGGCGGCTTTGTCGAGAACATTCGGGTCTCCAACATTATTATGGAGCAGGTCTGGTGCCCGCTGGTAATCAATTGCTATTACCGCTGCGGAACGTCCGGCGCGGATTTGCCAGTTGCGTCGAATCCCGGATTGGAACCGGTGACCAAAGCGACACCGGCCATCCGCCGTATTTCCCTGTCGCATGTGCTGGTAACCGGCGCGCAGTCTTCGGCCTGCAGGGTTCGGGGGCTGCCGGAACAACCGGTGGAGGATCTTTCGCTGTCCGACGTGACCATACGCATGGAAGACGGCGCAAAAGCGCGGATTCCGGTCATGGATTACTGGGAAAGCCCCGTGTCGGGGGAAGGCGTTCGGATGCAGCATGTGCGGGGCTTATCGCTGCGGAACGTAACGGTATTGGGCGCCAAAGCACCCGCGCTTTTGCTGACGGATGTCAGCGGCCAGACGGTGCGGGATTTTGATGCCGGGGAAGGATGGGGTATACAGCAGGTTTAAATGCGAAACGGGAAGGGGTACAGGGATAAATGGAAAGCAAATCAAGCAGTTTGGTGATCGAAAGCGTATTCGGCCCTGGGGAATGGATCCCCTCTCGCCATTGCGCGTGGGGGGAAAATCTGTCCCCGCCTGTTTCCCTGCGCGGTTTGGATCCCGGGGCAAAGTCCATCGCCATTATCTTGGACGATATTACCCATCCCATATTCGGCGTTTTTAACCATTGGTTAATCTGGAATATTCCCGCATGCGAACAGATTCCCGCCGGGATTCCGGCGGGCCGGTCGGTGCCGGAACTGAAGGGCGCGAAACAAGGGGTCGCGTACGG
>CABQAC010000047.1 GCA_902462035.1 uncultured Eubacteriales bacterium | reverse complement strand
GATCTGCTGCGGTTCCTGCTCCCCTCGTTGCCGCAACAGCGGTTGCCGCTGGCTTGTATACCGGGCTGCTGATTCTGGCGCGGCACAAAAGGCGGCAGGGGGTTGCCTTTGCTTTGCTGGCGGTCTTTTGTATGGCAGAGATGGGATGGAACGCCCAGCAGCTGGTAGAGGGGCTGAACCGGCAGTTCGGGTACAACACCAACGCCTCTTATACAGATTACCGTGATGAGGTGGAACCGCTGCTGGACGCGGCGGAAAAGGATGCCGACGGGTTTTTCCGTTTGGGACAGACTTTCGAGCGAAGCAAAAACGATTCCATTGGACTGGGATATAACGGGCTGGCGCACTATAGTTCGACCTATAACCGCAGTATCAACCGGCTGACCAAAACCCTGGGCATCGCCCAGCAGTATTTTTGGTCGGAGTACCAGGGTTCTTCCATGGTGACCGACACGCTATTCGGCGTCCGGTACGTCATTGCCAGGGACGGGGACCTGGTGTTTTACCCCGAAACCGCCCGGAACCAAAAGACCGCCTTGTATCGAAACCCCTACGCCCTTTCGCTTGGCTTTATGGCGGATGAGGCTATTCTGGGCTATCAGACGCAAAACCAGGGCAATGCCTTTGATGAACAGAATTTGCTGATCGCCGCGTTGACCGGCCGGCAGGGCGGATGCTTTGAGGCGATACCGGTCGCCTGGACCAAAAGCGGTGTGTCTGCCGACCCGCAGAAGGACGGCAGCATCCGTTACTTGCGGACACAGTCCGGCGGCGCTTTGCGTTTTACCTTTCAGGCGCCGTCCGGCAACCCGCTCTATCTGTCCCTGCCGGTGGCGGGCCAGGGGAACTGCACCCTGTATGTAAACGGTCAAAATCGCGGCAATCTGTACGCGGATCTCGTGCGGTGCGTCCTTCCCGTCGGCGTATTCCAGGAAGGGGAGGAGGTTGTGATCACGCTGATCCTGCACAGCGAAGAGATTACCCTAAACGGTTCGTATCTTTACCAGCTGAATCAGGATAAATTGGCGGAACAGGCCGAATTGCTGGGGCAAAACCAGTGGGCGGTTTCGCAGGGGGCGGTGACCGCCGAAGGAAAAGTGACCGCAACCGCGGAAAAGCCAGTGCTGTTTACCAGCATTCCTTATGACACCGGATGGACCGTGTGGGTAGACGGAAACAAGACCGACCCGGTGCAGATCGGCGGTACCTTTTTGGGAGTTGCTCTGCAGCCGGGGGAACACCAGGTGGAGATGCGGTACGCGGCCCCCGGCTACCGCGCTGGTTGGCTGATTACCCTGGTGACGGCAGTCGGCCTGGCGGTCGTTTGGACGCTGTGGTCCTTGCGTAGACGCGGTATTTTGCGGCGTTAATGACGAATCCCCCGCTTTTTTGGGCGGGGGTTTTTTCTTGTTCGCATTTGTTCTGTCCGTTGTTGGGCGGGCATATCCATAAGGAAGGCAAGTTTTGCTTCTTGGTTTTTACACAAACGCCTTGAATCCTTTCGACAAAATTGTTATAGTAGTGATAAAAAGTTGATAAAGCGGTGCTATACTCCGCGCAGAAGGGAAGGCGATCCGGTGCGGATGACCCATGGAAACACGAAAAGGATACTGGCGATTGTCGCGTTTGGCGTGCTGCTGTTCTGCGGTGTGCTGAACTTAAATCAAGTTCTGGGTTTTTTGGGGCTGATTATCGGGCTGCTTGCGCCCTTTATTACTGGGCTTTGCATCGCGTTTATTTTGAATGTGCCGCTTCGTGCCATCGAAAGCACCTTGTTCCGGCGCGGGGGGAAGAAGGCGCGCCCTGTTTTGCAGCGCGCTGCACGGCCGATTAGCATTACGCTGACCCTGCTTGCTTTTGCGGCGGTTATCGCGGTGGTCTCGTTCCTGGTCGTGCCCGAGATCGGGCGGACTTTTAACATCATCCGCGACGGATTTCCCGCGTTTTTGGAGCGGTTGCAGGAGTGGAGCGCCAAGCTGATGGAACGGATCCCCGAATTGACGGATAATCTGCAATCGCTGAAGATCGATTGGGACGCCGTCGGCAAATCGGTGGGCGGCTTTTTGCAGTCCGGCGCGGGTTCCTTGCTCAATTCTACTTTCAGCGTGGCGACTTCCATTTTCAGCGGGCTGTTCAATTTTGTTATGGGCTTGGTATTCGCCGTTTATTTGCTGATGCAAAAGGAAAAGGTGGGCGGCCAGGTACGCAGGATCCTGTTTGCGTTTCTGCCGGAACACCGGGCAAAACGGGTTGTTTCCATTTGTTCGCTTTCGCAAAAGACCTTTTCCAATTTTTTGACCGGACAATGCCTGGAGGCGGTCATCTTAGGCTGCTTGTTCTTTATTGCCATGGCGATTTTCCGTTTCCCATACGCGTTGATGATTTCGGTCCTGATCGCTGTGACGGCGCTGATTCCGATTTTCGGCGCTTTTATCGGCCTGGTGATCGGCGCGTTTTTAATCCTGGTGGCAAACCCTTTGCAGGCGCTGTGGTTTGTCGTGCTGTTCCTGGTAATCCAGCAAGTGGAAGGGAACCTGATCTACCCCAAGGTGGTCGGCAGTTCGGTGGGGCTTCCTTCTATGTGGGTGCTGGTGGCCGTTACATTGGGCGGAAGCACCATGGGCGTGCTGGGTATGCTGATCAATGTTCCGCTTTGTTCGGTGCTTTATTGCCTGCTGCGGGAATCCGTTAACCGGCGGCTGGATTTAAAAAAGAAGGGAAAGACGGTTGCCGGGGCGTTGGAGGAATCTGACGCGGGAACCCAAGAGGAAAGGACGGAGTAATCCGTGAAAATGACGTGGAAAGAGTATTTTAATATTCCCAATACCTTGTGCTACCTGCGCATTCTGCTGATTCCGGTTTTTATGGTACGGTATTTAACCGCCGGCACAGCGGAAGATTATGTGCAGGCCGCCGCGGTACTGCTGCTTTCCGGTTTGACCGATTGTTTGGATGGTTTGATTGCCAGGCGGTATCATATGGTGACCGAATGGGGGAAGATGATTGACCCTATTGCCGATAAACTGACCCAGGGCGCGGTAGCCGTCAGCTTGATGCTGCGGGTAGACGGGATGGGATACCTGTTTTTGCTGCTTGTCGTCAAGGAACTGTTTATGGGAATCAATGGCCTGATTTTGCTCCGCCGGGGCAAAAAGCTGGATGGCGCCAGATGGTTTGGCAAGGTTTCCACAGCCGTGTTTTATACCGTCACCTTTCTGATGGTGGCGTTCCCCTTGATGGGCCGCGGCTTAGCTGTTACGCTGATGGTGATTTCCGGCGCGTTTTTAACCTTATCTTTGGCGCTTTATTTCCCAATGTACGTAAGGATGTACCGTTCGCTCCGCCGGCAAGGGGAAGATGGGGAGGATAAAACGGAATAAGGTCCTTAGGCCAGCAAAAAGAGCCAAGCGCCGCGGCGCTTGGCTCTTTTTGCTGCTGACCGATTATTTATCGGCTTGCTCCGGCAGAGATAGCGCGGTTTGCAGCAGGAAATGATATACCGGGGCGATACGCAAAAAATCCGTTTCAATCCTCGTGTGGAGCTGTGAAAAAAAAAGCAGGGGAAAATCATTGCTTTTTTGGACCAGGCACAGCTCCTTGCGCTCCAACCATTCCCGCAGGGCAGGAGGCTGGCCGGGATATTTTGGCCTGCGGTAGCATTCTCCCTCTAGCCGGAAGCCCTGTTGGCGGTGGTAAGCGGCTAAAGCGGCGGACGCGGTAGGCGCCCCGCTTATTATGCTTTGGCGCATTCGTTCCAAAAATACCGGGGAGGCTTGATTAAAACCGCAGCCATATTCAAAGCCGTCTTGATTGATCTCGAAGTACCAGCCGGGCATACCCGTACCGTGCATTTTGCCGCGTTTAAAGATGATCCACATATTGTCCCGGTACAACGCTTTGTCCCTGGAAAAACGGGTATCCCGCCAGATCCGGCTGATAGTCCGGTCAACCCGTGGTTCGGTAGTCAGCATGGGGTCGATGGACAGCATGGCCGGGGTCAGCAGAGCGGTCAGTTCCTGCAGGGGGGCCAATATGTGACGCCGGTAACCGTCGCAATGGGCGTGGAACCAGTCCCTGCTGTCATGTATCCGGTTCTCGAACAGAAAGGATAACGTCTGGGGAGTAAAAGGCATCGGCTCCACTCCTTAAAAAATCCGGCGCGGGCCCAAATGGACCGGCGCCGTTTTTTGTTACGAACATTCCAGTGCAGCGGATTCTTCCTCTTGCGATGTTTGCTTGCCCATGGCAGTAATCGCTTTGTGGCGCCACTTGCCCCGGCGGAAAAAGAAAATGGTCAGCAGCGCGCCCATGGTCCAGGAAACAAGAAGCGAGATGAATAAGCTGTCCGGCGAGCCTTTGGGAAGCGCTTCGCTGCGGGTCAAGAACGCGATGCCGTACGCGATCGGTACCCGAATGATTACGGTAGTAACCAAAGAAATCCACATAGGGGTCATGGTGTCGCCCGCGCCGCGCATCACACCCGATAAAATCTGGGTGATCGCCATGGCGATATAGCCCACCGCTAGGATACGCATCATATGAACGCCCAGGTTGATAACTTCCTGTGTGTTGGTAAACGCCGACATCAGCGGACCGCCGAAGATCAGGATACATACGGTCAGCACGACCGATGCCAGTACCCCGATCCGCATGCCGTCTTTGGTACCCTGTTCCACCCGGTCCAGCTTTCCCGCGCCGATGTTCTGCCCGGCGTAAGTGGTCATGGCGGTGCCGAAGGTAAAGTTGGGCATCATGGCAAAGCCGTCCACACGCATCACCACGGTGGAACAGGCGATGACCGCGGTGCCGAAGCTGTTGGTCAGCGACTGGACCACGATGGCGGCCATGGAGAAAACCGCCTGGGTTAAGCCGGAGGGCAGCCCCAGCTTGGTCAGCTGGAGGACCAGCTTTTTATCCAGCTTAAGCATATGGGGGGTGATTGTCAGGGTATCGTGCATCCGGAACAGCCGGATGAAGCATAAGACCGCGGAAATCGCTTGGGCGATGATCGTCGCCCAAGCAACACCGGCCACACCCAAACCAAAATTGGCGACAAAGACTAAATCCAGTACGATATTCAGCCCGCAGGCCACGATCAAAAAGAGCAGCGGGGTGAAAGAATCGCCTAAGCCGCGAAGAATGCCGGAAATTATATTGTAATAGGCGCAGCCGATGATTCCCAAAAAGAAGATGGTTAAGTAAGCGCAGGTGTCCTCGTAAATGTCCGGCGGCGTATCCAACAGCGTCAGCAGCGGCCTGACCAACAAAGTCCCTACGACCATAATAAAGATCGAGGAAAGTAAGGTCAGCGTAATGGCGCTTCCCACGGTTTTTGTCAGCGGCTCCCGTTGGCGCGCGCCAAAATACTGCGCGACCATGATGCTAGCGCCGGTGGAGATGCCCATGAACAGAACCAGCAGAAGGTTTAAGATCGGGCCGCTGGCGCCCACGGCGGCCAGCGCGTTGTCGCCCACATATTTGCCCACCACGATAGAGTCCACCGTATTGTACAATTGCTGGGCCAGGTTGCCGATCAGCAGGGGGATGGAGAATTGGACCAGAACGGAAACGGGGCTGCCGGACGTCATGTCCTGTGCCCCAAACCGCTGCGATAATTTTTGAAACATGCAAACGCTCCTTCTGCGAAACAAGAACAACAGCCGTAAAAAATCCTATCGCGCTTTTTCGCTTCCTTTTTCACGATAACAATTATCATACCATAAATAAAAAAATGCTGCAATTGCCATCCCGCCTGTTTTAGCGGCGCGGTTTTGTAAAAGATGCACAGTGTGTTATAGGGCGGCACGCATCGCGCATACTAACAAGGAATACGAAAAATGGAAAGGAGCAATAAAATGGAGGTTACGTTGCAGGGAAAGCCCGTTACGCTAAAGGGAAATCAAGTGCGGGAAGGCGACCGTTTTCCCCGGTTTACGGTAATGAAAAACGATTTGACCCCGGTGGACAGCAAGGCTTTTTGCGGCATCCGGGTTTTTTTGGCAGTGCCGTCGTTGGACACAGGGGTGTGCGACATGGAGGTTCGCAGCTTCAATAAAAAGGCGTCCGAATTGCCCAATGTCTCCATCTATGCCGTCAGCATGGATCTGCCTTTTGCCCAGACGCGGTGGTGCGGCGCAAAAGGGGTGTACGCGGTTACCACCCTGTCCGATTACCGGGACCGTTCCTTCGGCCGTGCCACCGGCACGCTGATTGGGGAACTGGGACTCTTGACTCGGGCTGTTTTTGTGGTGGACCCCAACGGTGTTGTGGTGTACGCCGAATATCTGCAGGAGATTGGAGACCATCCGGACTACGACCGCATTTATGCGCGGCTGACCGAACTGATCCGGTAACCCCCATAAGAAGCCGTAAAAGGGAAAAAGCGTATTTAAAATGAATGCAAAAGGCCGCGTGGAAAGCGGCCTTTTGTTTGCTAGCGAATGTTTTTTCAGACAGAGGGATTTTCGCGACACATTTGGGCGCTTCCGCCATAAAGCACCGCCTTGTTCAAGCGCGGACCACCCCCGCCGGGCTAGGATTGCGCACCGCGTTACCGCAACCGGCGAGAATGCCTGTCAACAACGGCAGCGCGAAAATACCGCGAGCCGCTTTTTTCAGGTTTTTACTTCCGCTTTCCATTTACCGCATACTTGTTTTGAATACGTTTACAATTTCATCGTGGGTCAGTACTTTATAGCCGCCCTCCATCAGGAGGGTACTCTGGGCAAGGCCTTCAAGCATATCTTCGGTGACGCCCAGGTCGGTGATATTCATCGCAAGACCAAGTTCCCGCATCCAGCTTTCCATACAGGCAAGCCCCTCGGCGGCCATATGCTCCGGCGTTTTGCCTGTGCCGTTCACACCCCATACGGTGGCCGCAAACCGTGCGAATTTAGCAAGGCCATAGGGGAGAATATGGCGGTAATACGCCATGGACACCGCAGACAGCGTCATGCCGTGGGTGGCGTCGGTGTAAGCGCCTAACGCCTGGCCGAGCATATGGACCATCCAGTCGGTGGTTTTGCCTTTGGCGACCAGCGTATTCAGCGCCCAAGTCGCCGTCCACATCAGGTTGCTGCGCGCTTCGTAATCGGTGGGGTCCTTTATGGCGATCCGGGAAGCATGAACCACCGAACGCATCAGCCCCTCGCTGATATAGTCGCTGGTGTTGTCGTCCTCGCCGGAAAAATACTGTTCGCAGATGTGGCTGAAAATGTCGTAGATACCGGCAACCATCTGATATTTGGGCAGGCTGTAGGTGAAGGTCGGATTGAGAATGGAGAATTTGGGAAATACCGCTTCGCCAAACACATGGCCGATTTTCAGCTTCTGCTCATGGTTGGTGATCACCGCGCCGCCGTTCATTTCGCTGCCCGTTCCCACCATCGTCAGCACGCAGCCCACAGGGATGATTTTCGTTTCGGGAGCCACATCTTCAAACCGGATGTAGTATTTTTCCCATGGGTCCCCTTGGCAGTAAGCCGAGACGGAAACCGCCTTGGCATAATCGCAGCAGGAGCCGCCGCCTACGGCGAGGATGAGGTCCACAGCGTTTTCCTTGGCGATTTTACAGCCTTCTTCGAGCTTTTGTACGGTGGGGTTGGGCATCACGCCTGCGTCCTCGAACACGGTTTTGCCGTTTGCTTTTAAAATTTCCAGCACCTTGTCGTAGACACCGTTTTTCTTGATGGAACCGCCGCCGTAGACAAGCTGTACGTTCTTGCCGTATTTAGGCAGTTCATCGTTTAAACCGGCCAGAGCATCCTCGCCAAAATAGAGTTTGGTGGGGTTTGAATAGATAAAATTTCCCAACATATTTGTTACCTCCTCATAATTGTTTATATTCCCAAAAATTGCGCGATCTCTTTCATCCGGGTTTCCTGCTTTACATGGAAGGGGCAGCGGGCTTCGCAATGACCGCATTGCATACAATCCCCGGCATGAAGGGGCAGCTTGTTATAATGCTCTGCCGCCATCTCGTCGCCGGCAAGCGCCAAGTCATAATATTTGTTAATCAATCCAACATTCAAGCCCTTTGGGCAGGGCTGGCAGTGGTTGCAGTAGACGCAAATACCGTCAGATTGCCTACGTGCTCCAGCTTTCAGTGCGCCATTCGGAACATATACCGTTTTCAGCATCGCGCCACAGCCCGCTCTTCATAAGCTGTCAGCCCTTCTTTCAGGCGGCCCAGCCCGTCCGACAGAACAGAACGGGGGCAGGCGATGTTCATGCGAAAGAAATGTTCGCCATTCCCTCCAAATTGTCTGCCCTCCGAAAGGTAGAGCCCGGTTTTTTTTCGGATGAATTCTGCGGCTGCCGAAACAGAGCCAGCCATTGCCGTGCAGTCCAGCCATAGGAGATAGGTGGCCGTTGAGGGCACAATTTTTATCTGCGGAATATGCGCCGCAACATACTCGCGCGCCACGTTTTTGTTTTCCTCCAGATAAACGCGCAGCGTATCGAGCCAGCCAGCCCCCTCTGTATAGGCCGCGATGGCGGCGTCCACCGCGAAGGCGTTCGGTTCGGCTACTTCATCGGTGTTTAAGGCCCGCCAGACCTTGTGGCGCAACACGCCGTCCGGGACCATCACAGCCGCCGTCTGCAGCCCCGCCAGATTAAAGGCTTTCGTCGGGGCAATACAGGTAATGCTGTTCTTCCTGCATTCTGCTGAAACCGAGGCAAAGGGAACATATTCGCAGCCCGGCGCGGTTAGATCGCAATGGATTTCATCAGAGATGACCGTCACATGATGTTTGGCCGCCAGCGCACCGATTTGTTCTAATATATTTCGATCCCAAATTTTACCGATTGGATTATGGGGATTGCAGAGGATCATCAGCGTGGTCTGCGGATCCGCAAGTTTTTGTTCCAGGTCCGCAAAGTCGATATGGTATGCGTTCCCATCGTATTTCAGCGGGCTTTGCAGCACCTGGCGGCCGTTGTTTACAATGGAGTGGAAGAAGATGTTGTAGACCGGCGTCTGAATTAACACCTTTTCGGCCGGCGTTGTGAGCTTCCGCACAATGCTGGAAACGGCGGGCACGACGCCTGTACAGAAAATAAGCCATTCTCGTTCCATTGCAAAATGGTGGCGCGTATTCCACCAGCCCAGATAGGCTTCGTACCACGCATCGGGTATTACCGTATATCCGAATATACCATGCGCCGCCCGTGCTTCTACGGCTTTTCGAACGCAGGGCGCAGCGGCAAAATCCATGTCGGCCACCCACATAGGCAATTCGTTTTCTTTCACGTCCCATTTCAGGGAGTTCGTATTCCGCCTATCGATTGGCGAGTCAAAATCAGCCATGCTTATTCCCTCCATTTCCATCAAGACGCGCAACTGCAGTCTGCTGCGCCGCCATCAAGCAATCGTAAAGGTTATCTTCACATCTCCACTGCCGAGCGCGTCTTCCCAGCCGGACAGGTCGTCGATTCTTCCAAGCCTTGTATAACGCCATGTGTTGGAGCCATAGAACATGACGATTTGATTCGCGTTGTATAAAACGATGTCCCCGGCGAGGGCTGTGATGCGGCTGTTGCTGACGGGGAGACTGGCTCCAAGCGGCCCCACCTTTTCAAACCCGGAGTAATCGCTCATTTGAATGACCACCGGTCCGTCTTTCATCATCTCTATCAAAGCATCTACCGCCGGATTGCTTTCCAACGTCGCGGTAAAGGAACTGCCGCCGGCCTGCACTTTCATTTTTCTCACTGTCGTCTCCTCCGTGCTTGCGCTGTTTTCATGTGCCGAGGATAGCGTCTGGGTCTCTGTTGAAAGCGTTTCGGATGTTCCTGGAGACTGAGCCGTACCGCTTTCCGCTCCGGCAGGTTCTGTTATGGAAGCGGATGATCGATTCCCTTCATAGTCCCCGCAGGCTGCCAGAGAAAACATCACGATCCCTGCAAATAAAAATCCAAAAGCTCGTTTCATGCTGTTGCTCCTTTCCGGATGCAATAGAATCGTTTTGATCCCCCCTCCTTTTGTGCAGGAAAGGGGGAACCGCCTAAACGCCATTCCCCTTTGAACCGCGGGCTATGCGCATCCCGTGTTCTGTGCTTCCCGCTTACAGATTATTCTTGTTTTGGCCGGATCGATCTTTTCCGCTTCCAGGATTAGGTCGCCGATGTAAGCGGCGCGGATGATGCCGCTGCTGGGATTCATCACGCTGTCGATTGCGCTGTCAATTTCAGCGTCCACCGTGGAATACTCGAAAGCAAGGGTGGTGTTTAAGAGCTTACAATTTTTCATCACGAGGTTGTCGATATAACACATCCCCTGCAGGCTTTCGACGGTGCAGTTCACCAGGGTCAAATTCTTCGCGTTCCAGCCGAGATATTCGCCGGAGATGAAGGAATCGTACACCGTAATATTTTCGCTGTTCCAAAACGCGTCCTTGGAGAGCAGACGGGAATCGTGGATCTCCACATTCTTTGCGCCGTCAAAGGAGTAGTTGCCGTAAAGCGTCAGGCCGCGGATGGCCATATTCTCGCTGTTCATGGCGAAGTAATCGCCCTTGGCCGTTACACGCTCTATGGTAACGCCGTTACAGTGCCACAAGGTTTCCGCCGCATTTGGAAAGGATACGTTTTTGAGTGTTACATCACGGCAGCGGCGAAAGTTTTTCGGCGCTTCGATGGCAGAGTCTACTACCGAGATATGGTCGGTATACCAAA
>CABQAC010000046.1 GCA_902462035.1 uncultured Eubacteriales bacterium | reverse complement strand
CGCCAGGAGGACGACGTGGTGGGCGCGGTGATCGTCATGCTGGACGTCACCGAGCGGGAGGAACGGGAAGGATTGCGGCGGGAGTTTTCCGCCAATGTCTCCCACGAGCTGAAAACCCCGCTGACCTCCATCTCCGGCATTGCCGAAATCATGAAAAACGGCATGATCAAACAGGAAGACATCCCCCATTTTGCCGGGAACATTTACCGCGAGGCCCAGCGGCTGATCGCGCTGGTGGGGGATATTCTGCGCCTATCCCAGCTGGACGAGGGCGGCGAGCCCCAGGAACGCACCCCGGTGGATTTGCTCGCCTTGTCCCAGTCGGTACTGGATTCCCTGGCTTTGGCTGCCCAGGAAAAGGGACTTCATCTGGTCTGTGCTGGCGACCACGCCCAGGTTTACGGGGTTCCTGCCGTACTGGAGGAAATGGTCTTTAACCTGTGCGACAACGCCGTCAAATATAACCGGGACGGCGGCGCGGTCACCGTGACGGTGGCCGGGAAGCCGGAGGGCATACGCCTGACCGTGGCGGACACGGGGATCGGTATTCCGGCGGCGGAACAGAACAGGGTCTTCGAACGGTTCTACCGGGTGGATAAAAGCCATTCCCAAAAGATCGGCGGCACGGGGCTTGGGCTTTCTATTGTCAAACACGCGGCTTCTTACCACGGCGCGTCCCTCTCGATGAAAAGCGAAATGGGAAAAGGGACCGAAATAAACGTGGTATTCCCTAAGGACGCGGCGGAACGTTAAAAGGCAAGCAAAGTAAACCGCAGGCCGAAAAAGTCGGCGCTTTTCGGGAGTTTTTCCCTGAAAGCGCCGGCTTTTTTCCCTTCCAGTTTTTTGCCCCTGTTCGCGGCCGCGACAAACAAGCGAAGCTGTGCTATAATAGGCCTTGTAACCCTCGTTTGCAAATTTTTGTCGGCATCCCATGTTTTTCGCCCCTCTTTCCAATCGATTCGGCTCATCTCTTCGCTTTGCGGCGGGGTTCAAGAATGGAGAAATACAGCGTATGAATATGAAAAAAAACGACATTGTCGAGTTAACCGTCACCGGTACGAACGCCGAGGGCAGCGGCGTGGGCCGTTGCCAAGGCGTCGCGGTCTTTGTTCCCATGGCAGCCGAGGGCGACCGGCTGGAGGTGCAAATTTTAAAAACCGCCAAAACCTTTGCCTATGGCCGAATCCATAAAATCCTGGCCCCCTCCCCCCACCGGATTCCGGTGGACTGCCCCGCTTACGCCCAGTGCGGCGGGTGCGTGTTCCGCCACATCTCTTATGCCGAGGAAACCAGGGTCAAGCGCCAGCGGGTGGTGGACGCGCTGGCCCGAATCGGGGGCTTCCCCGATTTGCCGGTGCGGGATTTGATCGCGGCGGAAGATCCGGACCACTACCGCAACAAGGCTCAAATCCCGGTGGGGCCTGGATCTGCCGGCGGGGTATCGCTGGGCTTTTACGCCGCCCACAGCCACCGCGTCATCCCCTGCGCCAGCTGTCTGCTTCAGCCGGCGGCCTTCGGCGCCTGTATCCGGGCGTTTCAGGACTGGGCGCGGGAAACCAAGCCCGAGGTATACGACGAGACCGCGCACAAGGGCCGCCTGCGCCATTTCTGCCTGCGCCAGGCCAAGGGCACCGGCGAACTGATGGCCTGCGTGGTGGTCAACGCGGGCGGCGTGCCCCGCGAAGCCGACTTGGTGGAACGTCTGCGCAAAGCGGCGCCGGAGCTCCAAAGCGTGATCATGAACACCAACCGGGACAAAACCAATGTAATTTGGGGTAAAAAGTGCCGCACCGCCTGGGGGAAAGACACCATTACCGACACGCTGTGCGGCCTGCGCTTTCACATCTCCCCCCTCTCCTTTTATCAGGTAAACCACGATCAGGCCGAGCGGCTGTACGGCATCGCGGCAGATTATGCCGGGCTGACCGGCGGCCAAACGGTACTTGACCTATATTGCGGCGCAGGCACCATCGGTCTCTCTATGGCGGGCAACGCCAAAAAGGTCATCGGGGTCGAGATCGTTCCCCAGGCGGTGGAGGACGCGGTGGCCAATGCAGCGCTCAATGGAATCGAAAACGCCGAGTTCCTGTGTGCCGATGCGGCCGAAGCGGCAAAGCTGCTGGCCGACCGCGGGGAAAGGCCGGACGTGGTGGTGCTCGACCCGCCCCGCAAGGGCTGCGATCCCGCCCTGCTTCATACGGTGGGCGCAGACATGGCGCCGCGGCGGATCGTCTATGTCTCCTGCGACCCCGCCACCTTGGCCCGGGATGTAAAAATCCTTGCCGCGCTGGGCTACAACCCGTTGGAAGCCACGCCGCTCGATATGTTTCCCAGAACAAGCCATGTCGAGACGGTGGTAAAGATGGAGAAGGCAGAATAAGTCCTAAAAAATAACGGGGGGAATCGGCAGGCTGTCACAGCAATCCTGCGCCAGAGGAGGCGGGGTTATGTTCGACATCCCCATGCGCGATACCTTAACAAAAATAAAGCGTCTCTATAAAGGCATGTCCGGTGACGAAAAATATGATATAGAGGACTGCGGCGGCAAGCGCTTTTACTTCGCCTTTCGGATATGGCTGAATACGGCCGGAAGAAAATAGAATTTGAACGGATGCGCAAAGTTTTCCGCATAGAGGTATCCACGCCGGCTCCCATAAGTTTTGGCGTTTGCCACGCGCAAGCCAAAGTATACACGCTGCTCCAATGGATAGATGGGCAGGAAGTGGAAAAGACGATCCCGAAAATGAACGATGACGCGCAATACCGGCTTGGCATGGAGTCCGGAAAAATTCTAAAACATATTTAATCCGTGGGCATTTGCCGTGATACCGGCGACTGGCATACCGTTGACTTTGATGATTACGGCGATCCTTGGTATGAATTTAACAGAATCGGCATCAAGTATCCCTTACGCCGCAGTATAAAACCCGCTAAACCGAAAAAAAGAGCGGTTCGGGCCGGTCAAAAATCTCAATCCCTTGCATTTCTCCAAAACTTTCGTATAATAAGGGCTTGGGTTTACTGGAAAAGGATTGGAGAAAAAGAGGGACCAAACATGGAATCATACCGTTATCTATTCGATTTAGCAATCATTTTACTCACTACCAAAGCGTTGGGGCTGTTGACCAAACGGTTCCAAATGCCCCAGGTGGTGGGCGCGCTGCTGGCGGGCCTGGTGCTGGGCCCCGCCGTGTTCGGCGTCATCGCCGAAACGAATTTTATCAAATCCTCCGCGGAAATCGGCGTTATTGTTCTGATGTTCTGCGCCGGAATGGAAACCGACATCCAGGAGCTGAAAAAAAGCGGCAAGGCATCCTTTATCATTGCCCTGTTCGGCGTGATTGTCCCGCTTATCGGCGGGTTTGCGGTGGCCTATTTCTTTAACAAACCGGGGCTGATCGATTCGGACGCGTCCGCCAGCGTCTTTTTGCAAAACATTTTCATCGGCATCATCCTGACCGCCACTTCGGTCAGCATCACTGTCGAGACGCTCAAAGAACTGGGAAAGCTGAAAACCCGGTCCGGCAACGCTATTTTGGGCGCGGCCATCATTGACGACATCTTGGGTATCATCGCCCTGACGGTCATCACCAGCATGGCGGATACCTCGGTTCAGCTTTGGCTGGTGCTTCTGCGGATCGCGGGGTTCTTTGCCTTTGCCGCCCTGGCCGGCTTTTTGTTCTTCAAACTCTATACCAAGTGGGTGGTCCGGGCCGAAAGGGGACTGCACCGCCATGTGATCATCGCCTTTGTGTTCTGCCTGCTGATGTCCTACTGCGCCGAACAGTTTTTCGGCGTGGCAGACATAACCGGCGCGTTTATCGCGGGGCTGATCATCTCCTGCACCCAGCGCACCCAGTACCTGGCCTCCAAATTCGACGTACTGTCTTATACCTATTTATCGCCCCTCTTTTTTGCCAGCATCGGCCTGCAGGTTCAGCTGCCCCAAATGACCGGCAGTGTCCTCCTGTTTTCGGCGGTACTGGTGGTAGTCGCGGTGCTGACCAAGGTGGTTGGCTGCGGCCTGGGCGCCAAGCTGTGCCGGTATCAAAACTACCAAAGCGCCCGCATTGGCGTGGGGATGATTTCCCGGGGCGAGGTGGCGCTGATCGTGGCCAGCAAAGGAACCGCCCTTGGCCTTTTGGGAACCAGCTTTCTGGGACCGGTCATCTTGGTGGTGATCATCACCACCATCATCACGCCCATTTTGCTCAAAATCGTATTCCGCTGGGGACCGAGCCAGCCCCTGCCCGGCAACGACGGTTTCTTCCGTCCCTTTGAACAGCTCGACCACTACCGCAGCGAGGAATCGGACGGCGAATGCGCTCCGGAACCCGGCTGCCGGCCGGAACTGGAAAGGTGTGCCGGTGATAAAGAATAAAAAAGGGCTTGCCGCAAACGTGGCAAGCCTCGTCTTTTTTACAAATACCCTAAACCAAATACGGCGCTCCGGGGGATTCGGGCTGGCTGCCCATGGAACGCAGCAACGCCATGCCCGCTGTTTTCCCCGCCATCACGCACTGGCGGACCGCCTCCGCCTCCCCGCTGACTGCCAGAATCACCTCGTTGGAGTGGCTGGTGCCCCTCGACGGGGTGCAGACCTTCACCGCTTGCACCGGCGCCGCCTTCATGGCCCGGTCTGCCATAACCAGCCCAATGGGAGCAGGCGACCCAGCCATAAAGCCGAACGCCATGCCTTCCACCGCGCCAAACGCCTGGCGCAGCACCTCCCCCGCCCGGGCGGAATAAGCAAATTCCAAGTGTCCCGCAGCGCTGATATGAACCTCGCCCGCGAATTTGCCAATCAAATCCAGGGCAATCTCCACCGCGCGCCGCGCGTCCGACACATCCGGCGCGCCCAGCACAATCAAGCAGCCATGGCCGCCCCATCCTTTGGTATCCCGGGGCAGTTCCACCGAAACGGCCAGGCAGTTGGTACCCTTTACCGCCTCGTCGGCGGCCATGGCCTGTCCGGCGGCGCCGGTGCGGGAACCAATCAGCCCCAAAGCGCGGCAATGGTCCGGTACGCCAAGCTGGTCCCGCAGGGTATCGTCCAGGTTGGCGATCACAAGGCCAATGGTATCCAGCACAGCCGTTCCCACAAATTCCATCATTCCAAATGCTTCCAGTTCCATTCCGCGCTCCTTTCCGCCCCGGATTCCCGGCGGCATTTCTTTTTTCATCCTATCTGTTTTTCGAAAAAAAGTCAATCCCAGGCTTTCTTTCCTTGCTTCTTGACGCCGATATGGTAAAATAATTTTAACGCGAGTTTTTGGAAACGGCATCCCGGCATGGGATCGGCTTGGCCCTGCCCGGCAAGAAGGGGGGTTCCTCCGATGGAACAGCAAAGGGAGTTTGAGCGCAACGAACGTTATCTGCAAAAGGTTTACGCCAGTTTAAATAAATTGCGGCCTTTTTCCTGGCGCACAAATAGTTTAAACGACGACGTGAAACATTTTGCGGCATTCGTCGCATCCCTGGTGCCAGTGCGCCGGGTATGCCTGATACAGATGGACGTTCCCCCAGCCTGGGCGGAATGGACGGCGGAAGGCACGCAGCAAGACGGTTTTTTCCCCGCCCTGCTGCGCAAGCTGGAGCAGGGTATCCCCGCCTCTTTTTCCAATGGGGAGCCCCTGGAAAGCGCCGCTCTTGCCCGGTTGGTGCAGGAAGATGGTTTGCGCCCTTTATGGGCGCCGCTGCTGATTCCCATCTGCTCCGATAACCGGCTGATGGGCATGGCGTACTTTGAAAAAGAAAGCGGCTGCTGGACCACGGTCGAAATAAACTTATTGGATACCCTATTGCTTTTGCTGCGGTCCCTTGTAACCAGCCAGGACTATATTCAGCAGCAAGAACTGATGAGTTTCGTGTTCAATTCCACCATGGACAGCATGAACGCCAACCTATACATCACTGACCCGCAAACCGACCGTATCCTGTTTATGAACAAGACCATGAAGCGCACCTTTGGGCTGGAACACCCCGAGGGGGAAATCTGCTGGCAAGTTCTGCAAAAAGGAATGCGGCAGCGCTGTTCTTTTTGCCCAGTGCGGCGGCTGCTCCAGGATCCGGGCCACCCTTCCTGCGTATGGGAGGAGCGCAACAGCGTCACCGGGCGCATTTATGAAAATTACGACAGCCTGATTCAATGGATCGACGGTTCCACGGTGCATTTGCAGCAGTCCCGGGATATCACCGATTCCAAGCTGCTTTCCCGGGCCGCCACCATCGACGAACTGACCGACATGCTCAACCGGCGGGCGGGCAAGGAGGCGCTGGCCGCCGCCCTGGCGCAAGCCCGGCAGTCCGGCAAGCCGTTATCGGTCGCGTTGTACGACATCAATATGCTCAAGGCGGTCAACGACACGTACGGGCACAGCGAAGGGGACCGGATGCTGTCGGCCATTTCCCATGTGGTGCGAACGATGCTTCAGCCGTCCGATTTTGCGATCCGCTTAAGCGGGGACGAGTTCGTTTTGGTCTTCCGCGGTACGAACAAGGCGGAGGCGACTTCCCGGATTCACGCCATGCAGCGCGCGCTGTCCGCGGAAACGCAGCGGCTTTCTCTCCCGTACGAGATGAGTTTCTGCTTCGGCGTTGTCCAGCCCGCGCTGGCTGAAATCATGCCCACCCCGTCTGAGCTGATCAGTCAGGCGGACGAGGCTATGTACGAGCAGAAGCGCCGGTTTCATATTCAACAGATGGAGCGGGAACGCCGCCTTTTTCATCCGGTTCCCAACGTATCCGACGGCGATTTTTCCTACAATACCGAAAAACTATACGACGCCCTGGTACAAAGCACCGACGATTACCTTTACGTCTGCAACATGAAAACCAATACCTTCCGGTACCCGCCAGCCATGGTGAGGGAATTCGGCCTGCCCGGCGCGGTACTGCAAAACGCCGCCGCGGAATGGGGCGCGAAGATCCACGAGCACGACAAAGCCATGTTTCTCGAATCCAACCAGGAAATTGCCGACGGGCGGACGGATACCCACTGTGTGGAATACCGCGCGCTCAACCAAAAGGGCGAATGGGTCTGGCTGCGCTGCCGGGGGCATTTGGAGCGGGACGAAAACGGGGAGCCCAGCTTGTTTGCCGGGTTTATCACCAACCTGGGCAGCAAGAATAAGCGCGACCCCTTGACCGGCCTGTACAACAAGCTGGAATTTGAGGACAGCGTCAACCACCTGATTGAAAGCGCCGCGGTTTCCCGGTTCGGCATGATGCTGCTGGGGCTGGACGATTTCAAGCACATCAACAACCTTTACGACCGGGTATTCGGGGATGAAGTCCTGCGCATGATGTCCCAGCGGATTCAAACCCTGCTGCCCGGCAACGCCTCGTTTTACCGGCTGGACGGGGACGAATTCGGCATTCTTGTAGCCAACGGCGGCCCGGAGGATCTGCGCAATCTGTTCGGTAAAATCCACAGCGTATTCCAGTCCCAGCAGTCGTATAACGGCCAAAAGTTCTTCTGCACCGTGTCTGCGGGCTGCGTTTCCTATCCCGCCGACGCCTCCGATTACCTCGAATTGTTTAAGCATGCGGATTATTCGCTGGAGCAGGCAAAGCACACCGGCAAGAACCGCGCGGTCTTCTTCTCGCAGGATATATTATCGTTAAACTCCCGCTCGTTGATCCTGGCGGAACTGCTGCGGGAAAGCGCGGAAAACAATTATAACGATTTTTCCGTGCAATACCAGCCCCAGGTAGACGCGCTGACCGGCGCGGTCATCGGGGCCGAGGTTTTGGCGCGCTACCAATGCGAACAATACGGCGATCTGCCGCCCGTGGAGTTTATCCCCCTTTTGGAACAAAGAGGGCTGATTGTGCCCACCGGCAAATGGATTTTGGAGCAGGCGGTTCGCCAGTGCAAACAATGGGAGGCCATCATGCCTCTCTTTTCTGTCAGTGTAAACCTGTCTTATCTGCAGGTAGCCGAACCGGATTTGGTGCCGTTTGTCCGCCGGACTTTGCATCGGTACGGCCTGGCGCCGGAAAAACTGGTGTTAGAGCTGACCGAAACTTACATGGTGCGGGAGGCGGAAACGGTCCAACGGGTGTTCGATGAGTTGCGGGGGATCGGGGTGCGGGTGGCTATCGACGATTTTGGCACCGGGTACTCCTCCCTAGAAATTTTAAAAGTATCCCCGGCGGATATCGTCAAAATAGACCGCATTTTTATACAAAATATTATTAACAGCAGATTTGACGCGACCTTTATTCAATTTATCGTCGCCCTGTGCCACGATGTTGGGATTAAAGTCTGCTTGGAAGGCGTGGAAACGCCGGAGGAATATCAGGTCGTTTCGCCCATGAAGTTGGATATGATTCAGGGCTACCTGTTCGGCCGTCCGGAAACCGCGGAATCCTTTCAGCGCAAATTCCTGCCGCCCACCTAAAGATACACCGGAAGGATGGCAAGATCTGATGAAACAGCTAACTCCCCAGGCGGAACAGTTATGCAGCCGCCTGGACGACAACAAAATGCTCCGCGCGGTGCGCAGCGGGCTGATGCTGGCAGTTCCCGCTGTCGCAGCCGGCTCCGCCGCGCTCTTTTTTCTCAGTATCCCCGTCGCGGCGTATCAAACCTTTCTGTCTGGTTTTTTAGGCGGTTCGCTCCACGCTTTTTTTACCGTGGTCAAGAGCGTCACGCTGGATATGATTTCGCTGATTATGCTGCTGACCATCAGCTTCAGCTTCGAGCAGGAGTACCGGCTTACCTGCCGGGGTATCGCCCCTTTTGTCAGCCTAAGCTCCTATTTGGCGTTCTCCACTGCCGGCGGCCACCCGCTGTCGTTGGAACTGTTTCAAAGCATCCACCTGTTCAACGTGCTCGTCGTGACCCTTCTGTCCTGCTACCTCTATACGCGCTGCGCGCGGTTTTTTTTCCGCCGCATTTCCGGCGCAGGGGAAGGCAGCTCTTTCAGCCTGATTTTAATCGCCACCCTGCCCGCCTGTATCGTGGTTGGCCTGTTCACCCTGCTCAATGTGATCATGACCAATATTTTGGGCGTAAAAGATTTTCAGAGCTTTCTGTCCCAGCAGTTGATGACCTTATTCCAAAACTTGGGGCGCAACCTGTTCAGCGGGCTTCTGTTCATGTTCCTGCTCCATGTGATGTGGTTTTTCGGCATTCACGGCGCCAACGTGCTCGACGAAGTGGCGCGGAACGTCTTTTCCCTGGGGGTGGACGCCAACCAGCAGCTGGCCGTCGCCGGCCTGGCCCCCACCGAAATTGTCAGCAAAACTTTTTTTGACACCTTTGTGGTATTCGGCGGCTGCGGCGCGCTGCTTTGCCTGGCCGCCGCCATTTTGGTGGCGGACAAGCGCCGCACTACCCGGCGCCTATCCAAAATCGCATTGCTTCCCGCTCTGCTCAATATGAACGAAATCATTCTGTTCGGGTTGCCGGTGGTGCTCAATCCCATTTACCTCATTCCATTTTTGGTCACCCCGCTGGTACTGACGGTAATCAGCTTCCTCTCCATGCAGCTGGGCCTGGTTCCCATGGCCGTTCATCCAGTGGAATGGACTACCCCTATCCTGCTCAGCGGATACGCGGCCACCGGCTCGGTCCGGGGTGCCCTCCTGCAGCTGTTCAACCTGTTGTTGGGGGTCGCCATTTACCTTCCCTTTGTGCGGTTCGACCAGCGGTATCAGGACAGCGTCCGGCACCGGCAGATTGACCGGCTGACCCGGATCGTCCGCGAAAGCGAGCGGACCGGCACGCGTCCCGCGCTGCTTTCCAGGGACGACGCATTGGGCAAGCTGGCCCGTCAGCTGGCCGGGGAACTGCAGCAGGCCGTCCGGGCAGAGCGGGTGACTTTGTATTATCAGCCCCAGGCGGACGATACCGGCCGCATCCGGGGGGCCGAAGCGCTGCTGCGCTACCACCGGGACGGGGACGCGCCCCTTTATCCGCCCCTGGTGATCGCGCTGGCGGAAGAATCCGGCTGTATGGACGCCCTGGGTGATGCTATCCTAAACCAAGCCTGCCGCGATCTAAAGGAAATGGAAGCCGTTTGCCCCCTGCATCTCTCCTTTAACGTTACAGCCGGGCAGCTGGCCCAGGAACGGTTTGTGCCTTTTTTGCTGGAACGTATCCGGGTCCACGGCGTCCGCGCCCAAAATCTAGGGGTAGAGGTGACCGAACAAACCGCTCTTTCCGTCACCCCGGTGCTGCTGCAGCGGCTTGCCCCCCTGCGGCAGGCGGGCATTCAAATCATCCTGGACGATTTCGGTATGGGGCACAGCTCGATGACTTATCTGCAGGACAGCTTGTTCGATATGGTCAAGCTGGACGGCTCGCTGATACGGGATCTTCCGGAAAACGAGCGTTGCGCCGACATCATTTCCTCCATCCTGTTTTTGTCCCGCTCCCTTCATTTTCAGGTAACGGCCGAATATGTGGAAACCCCGGAACAGCGCGACCGGCTGAAAGAGCTGGGGTGCCGCTTGTACCAGGGGTACCTGTACAGCCCAGCCGTACCCCTGCCCGAATTTTTAACGCTGCTGCACCGCAGTCTTTCCCCAAAACAGGGCAATGCTCAATCCTAAAAATCTTGCAACATAATAGGAGGGAACCGCTATGTTTCCAACGGAATGTTCCGCGGTCTTTACCGCTTACCGGGGGTGTTTGCCTAAGTCGGCCCAAACCGTGCCCTTTCGGGAGGGCACGGCCCAG
>CABQAC010000045.1 GCA_902462035.1 uncultured Eubacteriales bacterium | reverse complement strand
CCTGGGTACACCCCCCCGCCATGGATACCGCCAGTACGGCGGCCAGAGCGAAAGCAGTTATTTTTTTGATCATATTCCCTACTTGCCTTTCTTTTTTAATTGGTTGCGGAAGAAAGAGCCGCTCCCTGAAAAGGCACGGCCCTTGTAAGCCTTAGAATTGGTTCATCACCAGTCCGGTAATCAGCTTGGGGTAAAAATACGTGGATTTTTGCGGCATCTTCTCCCCAGCCGCCGCAACGTCGCGGATTTCGGAAACACGGGTGGGGTTTAACAGGAACGCGCACTGGGACGTGCCGTTCTGTACCGAAGCAACCGCTTCTTCCATGGAACGCGTATAGGTCAAATTGACCTGGTTCGCCATGTTTTCCCGGTCGATGCCCAACGCTTCTTCCAGCACCAGGGTATGCAGCACCGTTACGTCAAGCTGGCGCAGCGCGTCGCTGCGGCCGGGCAGTTTTTGCGCCAGGGGGGAAGCGTCCCGCAGGGTAAAAAGAGTCCAGCCCGCGCCTCCGTCGTAAAAACCAAACGCTTTTTTGCCTTGGTCGTACCGCGCGGCCAGGGCCTGTTCCAGGTTTTCAAGCCCCGCTTGTTCCTCCACGTCAAACCAACGCCGGCACGATTGCCGCACCTTTGCGCCGTCGAAATCCCGCAAGCCGCGCACCAGCCGGTGGGTGGGGAATACCACCAGCCCCTCGTGTTCCATGTCCACCAGCATCATCATCACATCGTCCACCGCGTCCCCAGGCTTCGCCTTGCCGTTTGCCCTGCACCAGTCGCGGAACCGCAGCGCGGTTTCGTACCGGTGGTGGCCGTCGGCAATGTACAGTTTGCGGTCCGCAAACTGGCGGCACAGCGCCTGCACTTCGCTGCCGTCCGGCACAACCCACAGGCGGTGGACAATCCCCTGGCCGTCGGT
This sequence comes from uncultured Eubacteriales bacterium, assembly GCA_902462035.1. Lineage (GTDB taxonomy): Bacteria > Bacillota > Clostridia > Oscillospirales > Acutalibacteraceae > CABQAC01. Next base: position 9,799 of record CABQAC010000045.1, on the reverse strand, counting down.
GGTCTGCACATCCGCGTCCCGCTCGGAAAGGCGGTCGATTATCGGCCGGGTTTGCTGTTCCGGGTCGCGGTAAAGGGAATAAATCTGGCTGAAATTACAGAAGGTCGATTGCATCAGGCGGAACCGGTCCTCCTTCGCCTTGGAGAGCGTTTCCTCGTGGGGAAGCACCACGCCCTTGTCGAATTCCTCCAATCTGACCCGGCAGATCAGCCCCTTGAGCTTCATCCGCTGGCCATGGGCGGTAAATTCTTCCTCGTATAAATAGACCGCGGGCGCGCCGTCCTGCCGCAGCACCCCTTCCGCTTGCCATTTCTCTAAGGTTTCCCCCGCGGTTTGGTAGGGATCCTGTCCTTCCCGGGGCAGCTCCAGCCGGATGATGTTATGGGGGTTAGCGAGGAGGAACGCTTGACGTTCCTCCTCGCTGATAATGTCGTAAGGCGGGCAGGTCAGGGTTCCGATTTCCCCCGCCTTTTGTTCGTCGAACCGCAGGGCGCGGAAGGGTTTGATTACAGCCATTTTTTCTTACGTCCTTTCTTTCGTTTGTCTATTCTAGCGCGCCGTGCATTGCGATTGCAACTACACAGCCTTTACAAATCATTACAGTTTTTTTACCGAAGGCCCTTGTAAGAACGCCATAGCACCTGCATAAAGGAGATGGACAAAATGAGCATCGCCACCGCGGCGACGGCCGTGAGCAATAAAAACGCAGGCGAAAGCAGCGACAAAAAAGAAAACAAATACCCCAGGCAATTACAGATCAGGATCAAAGACCAGCGGGTTTGCGCCGCCTGGGCGAGCGCCGGCAGGTAAAAGCCAGCCAGTTCGCGCACCCCCATCAGGGTATGGTAATAGTACAGCAGGGAGAGCGCCAGCCCCACGGCGCCGAGCAGAAAAGACAGAAACAACGCATTGTCCGGACTAAAGCCGAACCGGTCGAAAGTCACGATATCCCCCAGCGACAAGATCATCCGCAGGATGACAATGGCCTTCAGGCTTTCGAAATGCTCCTGGTAACCCGCCAGCTGATAAACCCCTACCACAATGAGGAGCAAGCCGACCAAATCCGGGAACAGGTCAAAGCCGCCGACCCGAATGTCGATAAAAACGAACAGCTCGCCCCAAAACATTTTGGCAAAGCCCCTGCTGTCCACATAGGGACCGTAACTGCCATCGTACATCTTAACAGCACCTTTCCGGGGTGATGGGCCGCCTCAGCCGGCCAGAAAATCCCGCATGGATTGCAAATCCAGGCAATCCATTCCCTGCAAAAAGCCATTCAACTTTTGGGCGATAATCCGCACCCCGCCCGGGACGTCGCTTTCCATGTTAAGCGGCATGATGGGATCGTGCACGCTCAGCCGCAGCAAAAACCAACCGTCCCCTTCGCCCGGGGCGAAAGAAACGCGGATTCCCTCGCAATTGTCCGGCGCCACCGCCCAGCCCTGGCTGGCCGCATAGGAGGCCAGGCGGTCGATTACCATCTGGCCGTAGGAGGCAAAATCCGCCTCCAGAATGGGGAACCGCAGTTCCGCGGCCTCCGCCGGCTCCTGCAGCGCGGCGATCAGGTCATCAAGCTGCTTGCCTTCCTTGCCCAGGCGGGCCATTTCGATGATGATGCGGGTTACCAGGTACGCGCCGTCGTCCAAGTAATAATTCTCGCGCAGCGCTGCGTGGCCGGAAGTTTCGATGGCCAACGGGGAATTGACCCCCTCTTGATTCAGGCGCACGCATTCGTTGATCACATTGCGGTACCCGCGTTTAAAGCGGCGGTGTACGCCGCCCAGCGTCCCTTCGATAAAGGCCTTCAGCCCGCTGGAGGTAATGCTGTCGGTAACAATCGTTCCGCCCGCATTGTCCCGCAGCGCGATGGCTGAAGCCAACGCCACCAGCCGGTTGCGGTTGATTTCCCTGCCGGCGCGGTCCACACATCCGGCGCGGTCCACATCGGTGTCGAAAATGATGCCCAAATCCGCCTGATGCGCCACAGTGGCGGCGCAGGCGGATTCCATGGCCTGCCCGTTTTCCGGGTTGGGGATATGGTTGGGGAACCGGCCGTCCGGATCCAAAAACTGGCTTCCGGTAATATCCGCGCCCAGGGGCTCCAATACCTGGGTCGCGTAAAAACCGCCCGCGCCGTTGCCCGCGTCCACCACGATGCGATACCCCGCCAGGGGTTTTTCGCCCGCGTCCACGCCGCTGCAAATCATCTGCCGAAGCCCGGCCGCGTACCGGCGCATAAAATCAACATAGAAAATTTTACCCGCATCCTGCCTCCGCACCGGAATTCCTTCCTGCGCATATTCTAAGATCCGGGTAATATCACCGCCGTCCAGCCCGCCATCCCGGCAGAAAAATTTGAGTCCGTTGCGGTGAAACGGGTGGTGGCTCGCGGTAATCTGCACCGCGCCGTCGCAGTCGATATCCACCGTCGCCATGAACATGGCGGGCGTGGAAGAAAGGCCGCAGCAGACCACCTCGATCCCAGCTTCCGACAGGGTTTGGACCACCACATCGCGAATGCGGGGACCAGACAGCCTGGAATCGTGGCCGACCGCAACCCGCACCGGGCGCCTGCCGTATTTTTCGCCCATCCAGCGCGCAAACCCGTACGCAATGCGGGCCACAGCATCGTTGGTCAGGGTCACCGGCTCGCCGGGCACGCCTTCGGTCGCAACGCCGCGCACGTCGGTGCCGCTTTTCAGCCGTTTCCAAACGTTTTCTAACATAAGCCCTATCTCCTCCCGTTTTGGCGGGCAAAAGCCCGCGGGAATATACGCTTCTATTATACATGTATTTTAAGCGGTTGTCATGGCTTTTTAGGCGAATCAGGGCAAGAAATGCACAAACCCAATCCGCCCAAATCAAAATCCGCCATATTCTTGAATAGGAGAGTAATTTCGGCTATAATAGAACAAGACCTGGTTTTGGAAGAACGCCGAAAAGACGCGCCAGACAGGCTGCCACCCGCTTTTGTGCGGCCAGCCGGGGATTTGTTTCCCAGTCTGAAACGGTCTCTACGAAAGGATGGTTATCTAGGATGAAATATAAACTTTCCACTGGCGAGGTGCGCCAGATGATCACCTCCAAGCTGCTGCACAACCTTTCCGTCACCCCGGCCGACGCCACCGTAGAGCAGCTTTATACCGCCATTGCCGAAATGGTGCGGGATCTGTTGCAAAAAAGCCGGACCGATTTTATGGCCAAGGCGCACCAGCAGGGCAAAAAACAGGTGTACTACTTGTGCATGGAATTTTTGATGGGCCGGTCGCTGAAAAACAACCTGTTCAACCTGGGGCTGACCGACGCGGTCTCGTCCGCCCTGCAGGAAATCGGCGTGAACCTGGATACCATCTTCGAATGCGAGCCGGACGCGGGCTTGGGCAACGGCGGGCTTGGGCGGCTTGCCGCCTGCTACCTGGACGGTCTGGGCACCCAGGGGTACCCGGCCATTGGCTATTCCCTGCGGTACGAATACGGCATCTTCCGCCAAAAATTGGTGGATGGCTGGCAGACCGAGCTGCCCGATTACTGGCTGCCCGGCGGCGAGGCCTGGCTGGTTCCCCACCCGGAAAACAGCGTGGAGGTCAAGTTCGACGGACATATCGAGGAAAGCTGGAATGGCGAATATCATACCGTTTACCATAAAAACTGCAAAACCATCATCGCCGTGCCCTACGACATGATGGTATCCGGCTACACAGGCGAAGGCGTAAGCGTCTTGCGGCTGTGGCGGGCTAAATCCCAGGATTTTAATATGGACTTGTTTAACGAGGGCGAGTACATGCAGGCTATCGAGCAAAACGCCATGGCAGAGGTACTGACCAAGGTGCTCTACCCCGGCGATAACCACGCGGAAGGCAAAAGCCTGCGCCTGTCCCAACAGTATTTCCTCTGTTCGGCCACCATGCAGGATATCGTCCACAACCACCTGAGGCAGTACGGCACGGTGGAAAACCTGCCGGAAATGGCGGCCATCCATTTGAACGACACCCATCCTGTGCTGGCTGTTCCGGAACTCATGCGGATTTTACTGGATGAGTGTGGTTACACTTGGGACCGCGCATGGGATATTGTGACCCGTACCATGGCCTACACCAACCACACGGTTATGGCCGAAGCGCTGGAATGCTGGTCGGAGGAACTGTTCCGCATCCGCCTGCCCCGAATTTACCAAATCGTCTGCGAAATCAACCATCGGTTCTGCTACCAGATGGACGCCAAGACCTTTGGCAACCACGAGATGGTGCACCATATGTCGATCATCAACAACGGCGTGGTCAAGATGGCCAATTTGGCCGTAGCTTCCTGTCATTCGGTCAACGGCGTTTCCAAGCTGCACAGCAATATTTTAAAGGACACGGTTTTCCGGGATTTTTACGCTGTGATGCCGGAAAAATTCAAAAATGTGACCAACGGCATTGCAAACCGCCGGTGGCTCAATCAGTCCAATCCCGAACTTTCCGCTTTTTTGACCGAGGCCATCGGCGACGGTTTTGTCACCGACGCGTCCCAGTTAATCAATTTTGCAAAATATAAGGATGACAAAGCGGCGCTGGAAACCCTCTCAAAGATAAAACGGCTAAAGAAAGAGCAGTTCGCCAAGTATGTGCTGAAAAACAACGATCTGGTAATTTCGCCGGATTCTATTTTCGACGTACAGGTCAAACGGATGCACGAGTATAAGCGCCAGCTGCTTAACGCCCTGAATATTCTGGCCACCTACCAGTTCCTGAAAGACAACCCCAACGCCGCGTTTGTCCCGCGCACCTACCTGTTCGGGGCCAAGGCCGCGCCCGGCTACTATTTTGCCAAGGAGATTATCCGCTTGATTTGCACGCTGGCGGACCTGGTCAACAACGATCCCGTTATCGGTGATAAAATGAAAGTGGTGTACCTGGAGGACTACCGGGTAACCGTGGCGGAAAAGCTGATGCCGGCCGCGGAGATCAGCGAGCAGATCTCCCTGGCCGGAACCGAGGCTTCCGGGACTGGAAACATGAAGCTGATGATCAACGGCGCCGTAACCCTGGGCACCTTGGACGGCGCCAATGTGGAAATCTCCGAAGCGGTGGGAAAAGACAACATCCTGCTGTTCGGTATGACCGCGCCGGAGGTGGATTCCCTGAAAGCGAGCGGTTACCATCCCCGCAGCTATTACAACAACAACAGCGTTATTCGCGGCGCCATCGATCAAATTTACCGGGGCATTGGCGGGGTTGGTTTTTCGAATATCGCGGATTCCCTGCTCAATAACGACCCTTACATGGTACTGGCCGATTTTGCCGATTACCAAATGGCCCAGTCGCGTTCCGCCGCCTTGTACCAGGACAAAACGGCGTGGAACCGCATGTCGCTGATCAATATTGCGCATGCCGGTATTTTTTCGGCCGACCGGGCGATCCGGGAATACGCCGACACCATCTGGGGCGCCGACCCTGTCCGTTAACGCCGTTATCGCCAGGGCAGCAAAAACTGCCCTGGCTTTTTCTTATGCGGCGGAACAATTCCGCAGAACGCCATTCTTGTGACAAAGGGGCCGAACACAATCATGACCATATTTGATTCCCGCACGCCCCTTTACCGCGCGCCCACCGGTGCGGTAGAGGAGGAAACGGCGGTGCATTTCCGCATCCGGCTGCCCAGGGATTTGGGCTGCCGCGCAGCCTACCTGTGCATAAAAACCGACGGCGCCGCCGAAATGGACGATTTTTCCATGTTCTGGTGCGGCATGGACGGGGATTTTCACGAATGGTGGGAATGCCACTATACGCCAAAGCAGGCCGGATTATACTGGTACCTGATGCGGGCGGATACCCGGAACGGCGTATGCTGGATCGGCCGCAAGCGCGGCGGAGAAGCGGCGCTTGGCTGCGACGCCATGTACCAGATGACGGTCTACCAAAAGGGGTTTACCACCCCCGCATGGCTAAAAGGCGGCGTCATGTACCAAATCTTTCCGGACCGGTTCGCGGCATCCGGCGCCGCCAAGGAAAATATTCCGGCGGGACGCGTTTTGCGCGGCGATTGGGGCGCGCAGCCGGAATGGCGCCCCGACCAAACCGGCCGGGTCACCAACTGCGATTTTTTCGGCGGGGATCTGTCCGGCATCGAATCCCGGCTGTCCTATTTGCAATCCCTGGGCGTTACCTGTTTGTATTTGAACCCGATTTTCGAGTCCCATTCCAACCATCGTTACGATACGGCGGATTACAGCCGGGTCGACCCGCTTTTGGGCACCACAGCGGATTTTCGCAGTCTTTGCGCCGCCGCCCGAAAACGGGGGATCCGCGTCATTCTGGACGGGGTGTTCAGCCATACGGGCAGCGACAGCGTTTACTTTAACCAGCGCGGCCGCTATCCGGGACCCGGGGCGTTTCAATCCCAGTCTTCTCCCTACTACAGCTGGTACCATTTTATGCATTGGCCGGATCAATACCAGTCCTGGTGGGGATTCGACACCCTGCCCGAGGTCAATGAAACCGATTTTGAATTCAACCGGTTTATCAACGGGCAGGCGGGCATCGTCCGCCGGTGGCTGCACCGAGGAGCGTCCGGCTGGCGGCTGGACGTAGCCGACGAACTGCCCGACGCGTTTCTGGAAAACCTGCGGGATGCCGCCAAAGCGGAGGATCCGGACGCTTTGGTTTTGGGCGAGGTATGGGAGGACGCTTCGACCAAGGAGAGCTATGGACGGCGGCGCCGTTATTTACTGGGCGGCCAGCTGGACAGCGTGATGAATTACCCGTTCCGGGACGCGATCCTTTCCTATGTGCGGGACGGCGGCGCGGACGCGGCCATGGAAGCCATTCTGACTATTTTGGAGCACTATCCTCCCCAGGTGGTCCATTTGCTGATGAATCATATCGGCACCCACGATACTGAGCGTGCCATCACTATTTTGGCCGGGGAACCCGTTCAGGGCCGGGGCCGGGAATGGCAGTCCACCTCCTTTTTGACGGGCGAACAGCGGGCTTTGGGAATTCAGCGGTTGAAACTTGCCTCCTTTTTGCAGTACACCCTGCCCGGCGTTCCCTGCGTCTATTACGGCGACGAGGCGGGGCTGGAAGGCTACCGCGATCCTTTCAACCGCGGCTGCTTCCCTTGGGGGAGCGAGGATGAAAACCTGCTCGCTTGGTACCGGCGCCTCGGCACAGTCCGCGGCGGGTGCGCCTCCTTTGCCGACGGCGCGATGGAACCGGTGCTGGCCGACGGGGACCTGCTTTCTTTTATGCGGCGTTCGGCGGGCGAAACCCTTTTCTGCGCCGTCAACCGCGGGAAGGACCGCCGGGAAATGCCGCTGCCAGGCCCATTGTCCGTTCAAAAGGGAACGGCGCTGATTGGCTCGGCACCGGACGGCGGCACGGTCGTATTGGAACCTTTATCGTGTTGTTTGATTCAATATCCATTGTAAAAAAGGGGCGGTAACCGCCCCTTTTTTATAGAACAGATTTTTTCCTGTTACACAACTGACCTAAAGCAAAAGCCCGCGGCCGGAAAATAGGACCGAAACAGCGCCATCACGCCGTTTGCGGACCGGCATGCCGGTCCTTTCCAAAAGACGGACCAAAAAACACTTTCCGTATTGATATAGTTTTATTATCCTAATTGTATACGACTACCATTGGCAATTGTGCGGGTTTGTGCTATAATACTTGGCAAACAGGTCGCCTCGCTGTCCCGGAAACGTTTGTTCCCAAAACGCCGTTCGCAGCCGATAAAACGGAATACGGCAAACCTTACAGGCAGCAGACTCCTGCGAAAGGATGATCCATCGCATGTCTTATGATTTTTCAAAGCCCCGCCGCGGGCACCGGTCCGCCATGCTGCAAAGTTTGTGTAAGGCGGCGGTAGGCATTTTATTATGGACGATCCTGGTTGTGGGGCTCAACCGGCTGGTGCTGCGGGTGGACATGCCGGAACAATCCGGCAGCGACCCCTTCTCCTTTTTGGGGATTTTGACCGCAGACCTGATGCTGCTGCTGGTTTGTGTGTTCTACGCGGTGATGGGGTGGAAGCAGAAAACTTACGCCCTGCTGCCAGACGGCATTCAGGTGCATAGCGGCGTCCTGAGCCGCAACGTCACCCTGCTGCCTTACGGCGAAATTCGCCGGCTGGAAGTGAAGGACCAAGGCCTTTGCCGGTTGTTCGGCACGGTCAAGCTGCGGTTTGGCAACCAGCCGAAGGATGACAGTGTCACCAACCCCGGTGTCGAACGGCAGGAATTCTCGTTTGTTCTGGCGCCCGGGGAAGCGGCGGTGCTGATGGGGCAGCTGGAGGAAAAATGCGGCGCCAGCGCCGCTGAAGCCACCGAATGATTTTTGAATCAAGGGGGAAAATACGATGCCCAAGACCAAAGTCAGGCTTACCATTTGCGGTTCCGACTACATATTGGTAGCGGAGGAGGAGGAGGATTACATCCGTTGCATCGCCGACGAGGTGGAAAAACGGATGCAGGCCATCTTGGCGGATAATCCCCGCGCCTCCATCACCATGGCGTCGGTGCTGACCGCGCTGGATTGTTATGATCAATACTACAAAGCAAACCTGAGCGCGGACCATCTGCGCAGCCAAATTAAGGATTACCTTGCCGAATCCACCCAGAACCGCCTGGATGCCGAGGAAGCGCGGCGGCAGATTGAAACGCTGCAAAAAGAGAATCAGGCCTTGAAAACACAGCTGGATTCCCTCAACGGCACGCCCTCCGGGGAACAATCGGCCGTCCCGCCGCGCACCCTGACGCCGGACGAGTTCTTCCGGCTGGCGGAACAGGAAGGCGATCGCCATGGCAGCCATGCCTGATTCCCGCATGGAGGTTTTGGCGCCCGCCGGGTCGCCTGAATCGCTGCTTCCCGCCGTACGCTGCGGCGCAGATGCGGTTTATTTGGGCGCGACCCGGTTCAGCGCCAGGGGCAACGCCCGCAATTTTGATCAGCAGGCCCTATCCGAGGCGGTTGCCAGCTGCCATGGCCGCGGCGTGAAGGTTTATTTGACGCTGAATACGCTGGTCCGGGACGACGAGTTCCCCGGCGCCCTTTCCCTGGCGGAATCTGCCTGCGCGCTCGGCGTGGACGCGCTGATTGTTCAGGATCTAGGCCTGGTGCGGGAATTGCGGCGGATTGCTCCCGCCATGCGGCTACACGGTTCGACCCAAATGTCGGTACACACGCCTGCCGGTGTCCGCCTGCTGGCTGAAATGGGAATGCAGCGCGTCGTCCTCTCCCGGGAACTGTCCTTTGAGGAAATCAAAGAAATTGCAGCCTCCAGCCCCATCGAGCTGGAGGTTTTTGTGCATGGCGCGTTGTGCATGAGCGTATCCGGCCAATGCTATTTCAGCGCCATGCTGGGCGGCCGCAGCGGCAACCGGGGCCTGTGCGCCCAACCGTGCCGCCTTCCTTTTTCCGTGCCTGGCGGAACCGGGCACGATTTAAGCCTAAAAGATCTTTCCTTGGTGGAACAACTTCCCCAGCTTCGGGATTTGGGCGTGGTTTCTGCTAAAATCGAAGGACGGATGAAGCGGCCGGAATATGTGGCCGCCGCCGTCACCGCCTGCCGCCGCGCCCTGGACGGCGCTCCTATGCCTCCGGATCTGATGAAAAACCTGCAAGCCGTATTCTCCCGTTCCGGCTTTACCAAGGGGTATTATGAACATCGTTTGGGCCGCGAGATGTTCGGCGTGCGCTCCCAAGAGGACGCGTCCTCCGCCACCCCCCAAGTGCTGGGTTCCTTGCGGGCCCTGTACCGGGCGGAGCGGCAGTCGGTGCCGGTTTTCTTCTCTTTTCGGCTTTGTGCCGGCCTGCCC
>CABQAC010000044.1 GCA_902462035.1 uncultured Eubacteriales bacterium | reverse complement strand
TCAATTTGACGCTCGGTCAGTTGGCGAACCGGTTTTTGGAACAGCATAGCGCTGCCCGCCCACTCGGATTCCGCATGGTAAAGCACCGCCGCCTGGGACAGCGCTTTGCCGCCGGTAATCAAATGGCACAGCCGGTTCATGTAATCCATCAGGCCGGCAAAGCAGGGGAACTGGGGATGGTTGCCCCCCGCATAAAAATGCGGCGGATGGTCCGGATCGGGAAACGCTTTGGGCGAAAAGGCGTGGGGTACGAAATGGTTGACGCCGCGGCTGAGCATATGGTCGGCCAGCCATTTCATCAAGCTGACGCCTTCCTGCCAGCCGAACGCGCCGAATATTTCGCACATGGTATCGCCATGTTTTTTGGCATCCACATGGGCCAGCGAGCTGCCCAGCCGCGCCAGTCCGTGGTAAAAAAATTCGCCGTCCCGGTCCCCCGCCACCCATTGGTGGTACTGCTGGTCCATTTTGGGCATAATCTGCAGCAGCACCACATCGATGCCCGACATGCCCATACCAGAAAGGCTGCGGAAAAAGTGGCCGGTGCTGCAGCCCAAGCGGCCATGGGCGTTGTCGTCCTCGATAATATGGCCGATGTGCGTCACGCCGTGCGCCTCGCACCAGCGGCTGATCTGGTCCGCGAAGGAAACCTTCAGCTGCTTGGTGACCTCGTCCATATAAGCATAGCGGATTTTGCCGGTCTCCTCCCCCGCGTCGTACCAAAGGGCGGGAAGGCAGGTTGCGAACGATTCCCCCCAGCGGGACCGCATCCGTTCTTCCAGCTCGCCGCTCCAGGGGATAAAATCCATCCGAACACCCAGCGCGGACTGAAAATCCCAGCCGGGCTGGTTTCCGAACTGTGGTTCGTCCGAAAAAAAGCCCCGCAGGGTGTTTCCAAAATAAGACCGGTAATGGGCAAAGTGAGGCTCGTAAACATGGTCGATGAGCATACGGACCGAAGCGGTGTCCAACATATTGAAATAATCCCGCTTCCCGTCGCCCATGTGGGTGGTGTATATGGTAAAAATCCGCCACAGGCCGTCCGGCACATCCCACCGCAGCCAACCGTTTTTCACCATTCCGGTCAGGTCCACCGCCTGGGTGACGTCCACCTGGGTGCTGTCCGGGCTGACCCGGGGGCACGATACCACCGCGATACGCACCCCGTCCGGCGGCATGATGCCCGCAAGCGGCACCGCGCCCCGGGGGAACGGCCCTGCCACGTCGGTGGAATAGCAGGTCAAAAACAGGTTGGAAAGCGGGTGCTTGCCCCCCTGGAACGCCCCAGCCGCGTGGCCGGTCGGAAAATGGTCGTCATCCAGCACCCAAACTTCCAGCCCGCGGCTTTTGGCCTCCCGCAATATCAGGTCCATGTCGCTCCACCATTGGTCACCGGCAAAATCCGGATGGGGGCGCGCCTCCACGCACAAAGCACCGATATGGCTTTCCGCCACCTTTTCGATTTCCCGCTTTAAAACGTCATGGGGCTCCCCATGCTCCCATAAAAAAGGGAATATGTAGTTTTGCTGCGCGCCGCGCAACGATTGCTCCAGACGGTTTTGCATCGTATTCGCAACCCCTTTCCCGTATTTTCCTTTTGCTCCGCGCAGATGCCGCGCCCGTCAGGTTATCATCCGGTACGCGGACCGGTCCCGCGTCTTGGGCGCGCCGCGCTGTACCGCGTAGCCCAGGGATACCACGCCAACCACCCGATGGTCCGCCGGGATGCCGCATTCGGACAAAAAAGCGCGCACACCCGGATCGTCCTGGGTTTCTTTTAACTGGCTGACCCAGCAGGAATCGATTCCCAGCGCCCGCGCGGCAAGCAGCATGTTCTGGATCGCCGCGGAACCGTCGTCCCGGGCATAGCCGTAATCCGCCGGGAAGGTAACCACCACGGCGGCGGGCGCGCGGTAATAGAAGCAGTACGCCTCTTCCCTTTGCTTGGCCTGCCGCACAGCGCGGCCCATTTGTTCGAGCAGCGCCGGGTTTTGGATGGCGGTCAGCAGCCATTTTTGGGAGTTCATAGCCGTGGGCGCCGCGATACCGGCTTGCAAAATCAGCTCTAAATCCGCCTGCGCCACCTGTTTTTCCTGGAACGCCCGGGCGCTGTAGCGCTCAAAAATCGTTTGCAAAACTTGGTTCATGCCTGCATCCATCCTTTCGTACCGGGCCCCCCGCCGGAACGCGGTTGCGGCGTTGGATTGTGGTTTTGCCGTCCCGCCGGGGGCCATCTATGTTTATCATAATAAATGGTTTGGAAAAGTCAACCAAATTCCCCGGCATTCCGCCGGAAATAAAACAAGCGGGAGGGTTTTCCCTCCCGCTCCCGGTGCTTATCTTAACCTGGGGTCGTGGCTGCGCGGATTGAAGAATTCTTCGTCCGGCAGGTCGGAAGCCGGAACGTAAGGGTCGCCGTCTTCGAATATTCCCCCATATAAAAGCGGCACCAAGCTGCCTGGTTCATAACCATTGACATAAGGTGTCTGACCATAATCATACATCCATCATCACCTCGACAGTAGTTTTTGCTGCCGTCTGGCGATTATGAATGGCAGTTTCAGGCGCGGCTTCCGCGCTTTTCCCATAAAAATTAGATGTTGGGATAAAAATAATAAAAGCGATTTTCAGCCGCCTTGTACAAAATTACCGGCCGGTCGCCCTTTTGCACCACGAATACGATGATACCGTCGCTTTTTCCACCCGCCGGCAGCGCGGGAAAATTGCCGGAAATATCGTCCATCCATTCCAAATATTTTTCGTTATTTTGATCTTTGGCGTCAAAATAAATACTGCTGTACCGCACACGGCCGCTCGCGCTGCTTTCCAGCAATTCAATACAAAAACGCGCCACATAATATTCCTCGCCGGGGGCCAAGGGCGGCTTTGCCCCGCCGAGCCCGTCCACTATTTTTGCAGCCGCGTCGCCGCGGATCGCCTGGGTCAGGGTTATTTTGCTTTTGCACCGGGCCATCTGGTCGGTTGCGCCCACTTGTTCTTCGCTGTCGATCAAAAATGTCTGACCCACCCCCGCGGGGTTTTGTTCCGTCCCCAGCGGCGCGCTGGGGTCCTGGCGCAAATACAGCCCGCCCGCCACGCCCGCCGCCAAAATGGCAAGACATAGCAAAACGCCGGCAAAAATCCAGCCCCGCCCTTCCCGTTTGGGCAGACCGCCCGGATACAGGCCCGACGGGCCCCGATAGGCGGGGTAAAAGAGCGTTGAAGGCGGATAAAACGAAGAAGGCGCGGTGTTGTCCCTATATTGTAACCGATTGTCCGATTGTTTGACCATCATTTTACTCCTGGGGTAAGTTCCCAATAAACGGCTGTCTCTCTAACTCAAGCAAAATCTACATTTTCATTATATGCAAGACAAGCCCGGATTTCAACGATTTTCATTGGCAATTTGCGGGATGTTCCATAAAATTTTTACCGGTTCCCACGTCGTTATAAAAAGACAAAACGCCCGCGGGGGAAATCCCCCGCGGGCGCGGTTCATTCTGCCTTTGGCTTTTGTCCCTCGGCCTTTTTCGCGGCGGGACTGGGCTTGTCCTCCCCTTCGGGCGCGACGGGCGGTTTTTCAGCCTTTTTTGCGGGCCGGCCGCGCTTACCAGGGGCGCGCTTCGGCTTGGCCGGGTTGGTTTTTTTCTCCACGGCGGGCAAAGCGGCCCGCAGCGCGTCCGCGGCGGCCTGCTGGTCTTGGAACCGGTAAACCAGCACCGAGCCGCCCCAGGTATTGGCAAAAACCTGCTCTACCGGCGTTTCCTGCACCAGGCTGATTTCCGGCAGGGCAGCCAAGGCGGGATACTCGCGGGAAAAATCGGTCCGGATCGCAGCGCAGGCGTACAGCGGCTCGAACGTGCGGGAGGTCGGTTTTCCCACCGCGCCCTGTGCCCAAAGGGCGTATACGTCGCAATCGCAGGTATAATTGATCAAATCGGTAGACAACGGCGCGGGTGCGGGGTATGTCTCTGCAAGTTGGAAGCCGCCGTCCTTGCTCTTGACAAAAGATGCGGTAAAGAACTCGTTTTCCTCCCCCAAAGATACCAGCGTCCGTTCCCAAAGCTCCTGCAAAGCGGGATCCAGCGGGTGGCGGGTAAGGGACAGCTCGTCCCCCAGCAGGGCTACCGCCACAGACGCCACCGAACGCTTGCCCTCTCCCAGCAGCGCCGTCAAGGTATAAATGGGGTCGGAACCCGTTTTTTTAGCCGGGGGTTTTTGCCGCCCCGCCACTCGGAACTCCTTGCGCAGCCGGACCTCGGTTTCCAGCCAATAGGGGTTGAAGCTTTCGATCCGGTCGATTCTGCCGTACCGGTAGATGAAGTAGGCGCAGGCGCGGTATACCGCCTCGTAATCCGATAAATCGTCTACATGGTAATATTCGGTCAAGCCATAGCGCAGTTCGCTGCCAAACTGGTCTTCGAATCCATCGCCAATGCCCAGCACATGGACGCCGGCGGCCTGGAGCCGGGTGCAGAAATGCACATTGCAAGCCGGAAAATTAGGCGAAATGATGATAATATTCATACAGGTCTCTCCCTTCGTTGTTCCATAACCATCATAACATAAATTCCCAATTTTTGTCTATGTGTAAAACGACGATAGTTTGAGCTGTTCGTACAACTTTTTCGGAATAATTGGGTATGTTTTGCCCGTTCAGCCTTTGCGCAGGCTAATCCCCCTTTGCCCGTCCAGGTAAAGCTGCACCGACTGGTCCTTCAGCTTTGAAAGCGCCCTTGCGTCGCTTTTTATGGTGACCACCGAGCCGCAGACCGCGCCCGCCGCCGCGATTTCTTCCTGCAGGACCGACGGCGCGCCGCCGGGGTTGCGGCCGTATGTCAGCAGGCCGTGGATAACCTTGCCGCCGATTTCGTACTCCCGCAAAAAATCATATAAGGCGGGCGCTGGAAAGCCGCCCCACACCGGGCCCGCCACCACAATCTGGCGGTAGTCGGAAATATCCTCTGCCACCGGCAGAATATCCGCCGCTGCCCGCTTGCAGGCCTTTCGGAGCCCGGCGGTATAGGCGTAAAACAGCGTGTCGCGGGAAATGCGTTCCAGCATCACCAGCTTGCCCGGCGCAAAACGCGCCAGGTTCTTACAGGCAGCCATCGTTTTGCCGGTAAGAGAGTAGCATAAAACCAGGGTCTTTTCTGCCAAAACGGTTCACCGTCCTTTCTCCGCTCGCACATGGCAGCAGGTTCTTGGGCAAAATGATGCGCCGGGGCTACGGCTGCATAGGCAGAATCGGATCCTCCTCGTCCTCGTCCACCGCGTCGGGCACGCAAACACCGGGCGCGGGCGCCGGTTCTTCCTCCCATTGATCCTCTTCCGGTAACGGCGCGTCCTCCGCGTCCTCACCGCCCTCGTCATAGGACGCCTCCGGCTCCCCACCGGCCGGCGTAAAGTCCACCGCGATGACGTTATCCTCCGCACAAGTATCCGCCGCCTCCAGCTTTTGGCGCAGGCGTTCGATTTTTTCGCGCAATTCCTCCACCTGCCGGAAGTCGCTTTCCATCTGCGGGTCGTCCGACATCCAGCCGTTTTCAAAGCAGGTCCGCCCAATTTGCATGTACGCCCGCTCCAGCTGCTTATTCTGTTGGGCAAGGCACAGCTTTAGGCGGTTCTTAACCGCCGAAATCCTGTTTTTCTCTATCAGCAGTTCCAGTCTATCGTTGATTTCGCCGCAGAATTTTTCCCAAATGGTCATGTGAAACCACCCTTTCTCTGGCGTTTTCTTTATTATACACGATGTAAACAAAAAATTATAGTGGCCAGCGGCAAAACCTTTGCCCTCCTGCCCGGTCAAATCATCAAAGTGGATGAAAACCCGGTGTAAAACCCAACTTTCTTCGTACGCTTTTTTCGAATTTTTAATCGATTTATTCATTACGCTTGGCATCCGCCATGCTACAATAGTGGCGTTTGACATTCCCCAATCCTGTCCGAAAGGTCGCGAATCATGGTGCGTACAAGGAGATTAAACCAGACCCCGTCCCTCATTTCCCTTACCTGGCCCATTTTTGTGGAAACACTGCTGCAAATGCTGATCAACAACGCGGACCAAATGATGATCGCCACCATTTCCGACAATGCGGTGGCGGCTGTGGGCAACGTTAACCAGATCATGAACATGATCACCATTGCCTTCGGCGTCATCAGCACCGCCACCACCATCTTGGTCAGCCAGTATATTGGGGCCGAACAGCAAAAGCGGCTGCCCGAACTGTATACCTGCGCGCTGTTTTTCAACATCACGGTGGGCGTGGCGCTCAGCGTACTGCTCATTTCCCTGCGGGGTCCGTTTTTCCAAATGCTCCATCTGGGGCCGGATCTGGCGCCAGACGCCACCTCCTACCTGAATATCGTGTCCGTTTCCCTTTGTTTCCAGGCGGCCTTCGGCACGTTTTCCGCCATCTTCCGCAGCAACGGCTTTGTCAAATCCACCATGTATATCTCCACCCTGACAAACCTGATCAACATCGCGGGCAACGCGCTGCTTATTTTCGGCTGGTTTGGGCTGCCCAAGATGGGCGCCGCCGGGGTTGCGATATCCACCCTGGCCAGCCGGTTCGTGGGCGTCTGCATTGCGGGGGCGGTGTTTCACCGGCAGATCAACGGCCGGATTTCCATACGGGAACTTCGCCCGTTTCCCTTCCACACCCTGCGAAAGCTGTTAAAAATCGGCTTGCCGTCGGGCGGCGAGTCCCTCTCCTACTCCATGGAGCAAACCTACCTGTTCAGTCTTGCCAATCTGTTCGGCGCGTATGTCAGCGCCACCAGGGTATACTGCAATATCATCACCTGGCTATGCTCTATTTACTCCATTGCGGTCAGCCAGGCCACCCAAATGCTGGTGGGCCAGTACATTGGTGCCGGCAAGGAGGAAGAAGCCGACCGGCGGGTGATGAAGACGCTGGGACCGGCGCTGTTGATTTCGATTGCAATCAGCGTCACCATTTACCTGTCGAGCGATGTGATCATTTCGCTGTTTACCAAGGACCCCCGCATAGCGGAGCTTACCAAGAAGGTGCTGTTGGCCGATATTTTTATGGAGGTGGGCCGCACCTGCAACATTGTGCTGATCCGGGCGCTGCAGGGCGCGGGAGACGTGCGTTACCCGGTGTTTGTAGGCATCTGCTGCATGTGGGGCATCGCGGTGCCCATCGCCTACGTGCTGGGCGTGGTATGCCAAATGGGCCTGGTGGGCGTTTGGATTGGCATGGCCTGCGACGAAACGGTGCGCGGCATATTGTTCCTGATCCGCTGGAAACGGGGCAAATGGCGCGGCAAGGCGTTGGTGCGCAGCGCAACGGCCGAACCGGAGGCAGCGGCCGAACCGGCTGAAACCGGAACATAAAATTTTGGTGTTGACATTTTAAAACAACGTGCATATAATAAAACCAACTTCATAATCCCACAAAAGACGTTGACGGGAAAAAGACGCGCCGCGGGTCATCCGCAGAGAGCCGGTGGTTGGTGCAAACCGGTGTTGCCGGGTGCGTGAATAGCTCATCCCCGAGTCGTCCGTGCCGATGGGTCCTTTGGTCCCGTAGGGCGGAACGCGTCGCTGCGTTAACGGCGAAAGCCTTGTTGGAGGCTATGAGGGCTGCTTTTTTGGGCAGCTAAATTAGGGTGGTACCGCGTGGATTTGTTCCTCGCCCCTATCGCAAGATAGGAGCGAGGTTTTTTTATACCCAAAAGGCCCCGCTCCAGCTCCAACGTTACGGATGGGAAAGAAGCGGAATAGGCCGGCCTTTTGGCCAACACACACTGCTTTCAGAAAGGAAGATCGCAGATGAAAACCTCGTTCGAAAAGTACATCCCCTTTCAGCCTGTCCAGATGGACCGCCGGGATTGGCCTGACCGCGCCATCAAAAAGGCACCGGTTTGGTGTTCGGTCGACCTGCGCGACGGCAACCAGGCGTTAGAGACCCCCATGAATTTGGACGAAAAGCTCCTCCTTTTCCACACGCTGGTGGACATCGGCTTTCAGGAAATTGAGATCGGCTTCCCGTCGGCGTCAGATACCGAATACGAAATCTGCCGCACCCTGATCGAGGACGGGCACGTGCCGGACAACGTGACGCTTCAGGTATTGGTTCAGGCGCGGCCCCATTTGATCCGCAAAACGTTCGAAGCGGTCCGGGGCGCCAAAAACGTAATCGTTCATTTTTACAACTCCACTTCCACCCTGCAGCGCAAGGTGGTGTTCAAAAAGGATATGGAGGGGATTATCGACATCGCGGTGGAAGGCGCCAAGCTGATTAAGGAACTGACCGCCGAGGCCGCCGGGTGCGGCACCAACTTTCGGTTTGAATATTCCCCTGAAAGTTTCAGCGGTACCGAAATGGACAACGCGGTCGAAATTTGCCGCCGGGTTATGGAGACGCTGGAAAGCACGCCGGAAAACCCCATAATCCTGAACCTGCCCAACACGGTGGAAATGTGCACCCCCAACACTTATGCCGACCAGGTCGAGTATTTCTGCAAGCACCTGCCCAACCGGGAAAGCGCCATCATCAGCATCCATCCCCACAACGACCGCGGAACCGGCGTGGCTGGCGCCGAACTTGCCATGCTGGCCGGCGCCGAGCGGGTGGAGGGCACCTTGTTCGGAAACGGCGAGCGTACCGGGAATTTGGATATTGTAACAATGGCGATGAACATGTTTACCCAGGGCGTAGATCCGCACCTCGACTTCTCCAACATGGATCACATCAAAGAAGTTTACGAAAAGACCACCAAAATGGCTGTTCACGAACGGCAGCCTTACGCGGGCAAACTGGCCTTCACCGCTTTTTCGGGCTCCCACCAGGACGCGATCAACAAAGGCTACCGTTATATGAAGGAAAGCGGCACCGATTTTTGGGAGGTTCCCTATCTGCCCATCGATCCGAGCGACGTGGGCCGCCAGTACGAGCCGGTCATCCGCATCAACAGCCAGTCGGGCAAAGGCGGCGCCGCTTTTATAATGCAGGAAAACTTCGGCTATTTTCTGCCCAAGGCGATGCACCCGGAATTCGGCGCGGTTGTCAAAAAAGAATGCGACCGCACCGGCAAAGAACTCTCCCCACAGGAAATTTTCGATTTGTTCCACAAGGAATACTTGGAATGTGATGCGCCTTACCGGCTGGGGAACCATACCTTCTTTTCCGAAGCGGGCGAGGATTTGGACGAAGTGGTGCATTTCAAGGGTACGATTCTGAGCGGCGGCCAGGCGATGCGCGCGGAAAGCCGCGGCAACGGCCCCATCGACGCCTTTTTCCGCGCTCTGGAGCAAATCGGTATCGCGGGCTACTCCTTTCTTTCCTACCACGAACACGCCATTTCGGTCGGCGCCGACTCTAAAGCCATTGCCTATATTGAATTGGAAGCGCCCAGCAAGCAAAAATACTTCGGCGTCGGAATCGCCTCCAACATCAACCGCGCGTCCATCCGGGGCATCCTGTGCGCCATCAACCGGTCGCTCCGCCAGCCATAATACGGCAGCCGCTTTCCCTTCACCAAAGGATGCAAGAAAAACGGCAAGACCCAGGGGGATTCGTTCCCCTGGGTCTTTTTTAATAAGCCCTTTTGTAAAAGCAGGCGTCAAAAAAAGATTGCGAACAATAAATGTGGCCCGCTGATAAAACGCGTAGGAAGGATTTTCTAGATGATATTCTCATATCCTTCCCAAAAACGGGAAGCTATAATTATATTCCTAAAATATAAATTCCATTCTCATCCCGTCCGTTTTTAAGCCACGCAAGCAAAATTTCATATTCTTTCGGCTTTTTGATTTCAAGTTCCCTTATCAAATGATGCACATTTGAAAGATCATAATAATTAATACCATAAAAATCCGTCGGGCCTTCCTGTCCGTTATTGTAAACGCCATTTTGAAACATGCCGCCATATTCATTCCAGAATTCGTCTAAATCATCAAAATCAATATATATGGATGAAATATCCCAAGCCGAAATTGAATCAACTGAAATTATTTTTTGAATGGAGGTTCCCTGTTTTAATCTGCAATACTGGATTTCAACAAATGCCGATCCACCGTACCGTCTTCTTTCCTCCGCTGTATGAAATTTTAAAAACATCAAAATCACTCACCCAATCCATTCCCTTTTTCTTTCTGCCGAAGTATATGAATCAGCGGCAAGCCTTTGCGGGCAAGGTTCCTCCCTGCCGTTTTCATCGTACCACATTCCGGCCGGCAGCGCCACAATACATAATCGATACGCCGTTTGGGCATAGGATTGCGGCATTTGCTGTATTGTTACGCCAATCAGGCCTTTTCATATTTTTTGTTAATAAATTCCAGCAATGAAACGCTGGCCGCATAAAAAAATGTTTTTGGCAAAGAATAAGGATGCAAGAGTTTATTCTTGCGGATCCGCTTTGATTTTTCGCCTGCGGCATTTCTGCCGCGGCCCTGATTCTTGAACAGAAAAGAGGTTACACCTTTGAAGAAGCTCGCTCTTATGCTGATGGCCCTGATTGTGGCGGTTGGTTTTACCGCCTGCTCGGGCGGGAACGTCGACAGCTCGTCCAATCCGTCTTCCGCCTCCTCGGCAGCGGGGACCAGCTCCCGCCATACTCCGGTTGAAGACGTGGAAAGCACTGTGTCCGGTATCGCCTCCGATATCGGCGGTACCGTGTCCGGCGTGGTCTCCGACATTGGAGGCACCGTGTCCGGCATGGCCTCCGACATCGGCGGTACTGGTTCCGGCATGGCCTCCTCCAAATGACAAGTCATGACCACCCGTAAAACGGGTGGCATGAACGAGCCCTAAAAGGGCATAGGA
>CABQAC010000043.1 GCA_902462035.1 uncultured Eubacteriales bacterium | reverse complement strand
TCGCGGAATCCCGCCAAAGTGGTCACCGCGCTTTCAGGCGCAGGGTCAAACCCTTTCAGCAATTTACCCAGCTTGCGGCCCCACAGGATGTTGCCGCCGCTGTCCAGCGGCAAGTAGAGCTTTTCTGCGAACATGTATTGAACATAATCATTCTCCGGTTCGTTATAGGGGGAGGCATAGGATTCCAGCACTAAAATATATTCCTTTCCAACCTCGTAAACATCGCCGTATCCCGAATCGTTCATCCCGAATTGCGACGCGTTAAGATAGTAATCGGTAACGACGAACGAAGCGGGAGTCTCCCCGACGAGGATTGAGGTCCGCTCAAAATACAACTTCCGCGCTTTGCTGACCCGTTCCATTTTGGTTACCTTGGCGGTGACGGTCACCGGGCTTATTGCCACCAACTCCCGCAGCGTCAAATCCATCCATTGCGGCGTACTGCCAGGCGGGGTAATCTCAACGGGCGGTTCCGAGGAGGTCATGCCGCCTCCGCCAGCCCGGTCGCAGGAACAGCAGCCCAACACAAGCAGAAAAACCACGAATAGGATACATGCTTTTTTCATAGAAATTCCCCCTTTCGTTTTGTTAACCTGAGCGATAAGAAAATAATTTTGATAATTCTTCATTGTAACCGCTCCTTTCCGGGGGATTAATACCCAATCGGATATTTCACGTAGCGGAAAGCTGCGAAAGCGCGGCCTCCACTTCGGCTTCCCGTTCCAGGGGAATGACCCCGTAAACGGCCGAAAGACGGTAGAAAGAGGATGTGCGCTCCGCCAGCGCAATCCAATACGTCTGTCCGGCGGTCACCTGGTCAGGGCGCAGTATAATGGGAATTTCGTCCCCTTCCACCGTGCCTTTGCGCGTTTCCAGTACCGTGCCATAGTAAGTGGGGCGATCGTTATACGGATCCTGAGGTGATCCCAGCATCACCTTGACGAGGATATCCGCTTCCGCCACAATCTGGTTTAAATCGGCGGACCGAGTAAAGGGCTGTCCGGCGAGTTGCTGCATTTCCTGCTGCTGCGCGGGGGTTATGGTGGATTCCGCCTGCAGGGCAAAATCGCGGAATCCCGCCAAAGTGGTCACCGCGCTTTCAGGCGCAGGGTCAAACCCTTTCAGCAATTTACCCAGCTTGCGGCCCCACAGGATGTTGCCGCCGCTGTCCAGCGGCAAGTAGAGCTTTTCTGCGAACATGTATTGAACATAATCATTCTCCGGTTCGTTATAGGGGGAGGCATAGGATTCCAGCACTAAAATATATTCCTTTCCAACCTCGTAAACATCGCCGTATCCCGAATCGTTCATCCCGAATTGCGACGCGTTAAGATAGTAATCGGTAACGACGAACGAAGCGGGAGTCTCCCCGACGAGGATTGAGGTCCGCTCAAAATACAACTTCCGCGCTTTGCTGACCCGTTCCATTTTGGTTACCTTGGCGGTGACGGTCACCGGGCTTATTGCCACCAACTCCCGCAGCGTCAAATCCATCCATTGCGGCGTACTGCCAGGCGGGGTAATCTCAACGGGCGGTTCCGAGGAGGTCATGCCGCCTCCGCCAGCCCGGTCGCAGGAACAGCAGCCCAACACAAGCAGAAAAACCACGAATAGGATACATGCTTTTTTCATAGAAATTCCCCCTTTCGTTTTGATGGCCCGAGCGATAAAAACCATTTTGATAATTATATTAAATTCCTTTTTATGTAATAATGCAATAGGATAAAACTGAAAAAGAATGAAATAATATATATTATGAATAAAATTTTGGTATTCGGAGAGTATTCTACTTTGTACGGGTTGCGGACAAAAAGGGTGAGGGGGGCGCATTGCGCCCCCCTCACCCTTTTGCGTGCTATTTACGTAGCGGAAAGCTGCGAAAGCGCGGCCTCCACCTCGGCCTCTCGCTCCACCGGCAGAATGCCGTGGGTCGCGGAAAGCGAGTACCCATCTTCACACAATGTGACCAGGTAAATTTCTCCCTCTGTCACCTGATCCTTTCGGAATAAAATCTGGATTTGTTCTCCCGGGTCTTCTCCTTTCAGCACGTTCAGCACGTCGCAGGGGTAACGGTTCCGGTCGCTGGGGTATTCCACATGCCCCACCCGCACCTTCAAAACCGACTCGGCCTCCGCCACGATGACCGAAAGGTCCTCCGACCGGGTAAAGGGATCCCCGTGCGTCACGCCGTGCAGGGCGGCTTCCTCCGCGGTCATGGAATCCAGGACGTCCCGCATGTAGCTTTGGAATCCGGTTAAGCTGCTTAAAGCGCCGGGGGGAATATCCCCGCCGGCCTGCAGGGGCCTGCCCAGCTTGCGGGCTTCTGCGATGGTTCCGTCGTCGCTTAAGGGCAAATGCAAATACTGCAAAATATTGTACTGGTCATAGAGCTCGTAGGGGGAAATGAATTTGGTCAGTACCAAAATGTAATCGCGGCCAGCCTCGTAAGACTCCCCATACCCAGCGTAGGCGTAGTCCTCCTGCGCTATGAAATAGTCCGAATACCAGTCGCTGACGATAAAGGTTTGGGGCATATCGCCGTCAAGGGCCGACACCAGTTGAAAATGCAGCTCCCGCATCTTTGCCTGGGGTACGATTTTGGTCAGCCGCGCCCTGACAATCGCGGTGCTATTCACAATGGTTTCCCGCAAAGTCCAGTTCTGCATCTCCATCATAATCGGCAAAGAATCGGGTTGGGAGGATACCTGTTCGCCGGGGCTGCAGGCGGTACAACAGAACGCCAGCA
The DNA here is from genome assembly GCA_902462035.1 of uncultured Eubacteriales bacterium. Lineage (GTDB taxonomy): Bacteria > Bacillota > Clostridia > Oscillospirales > Acutalibacteraceae > CABQAC01. The sequence goes on along the minus strand of CABQAC010000043.1, from coordinate 8,208 downwards.
GCAGCGCGCATAAAAGGGAACATAACCGTTTCTTCATTGTAACCGCTCCTTTCCGGGGGTTAATAATACCCATATATCTGACGAAGGTGCCGTTTGTCAATTTCGGTCAGCGTCATAACCGAAGGCTCGTCGTACATTACGGCGCTGCTGTCTGGGGAATGGCCGATAAAGCCCAGCGCGTGTCCTACCTCGTGGGTTGCGGTTCGTTTAATTTCGTCCACGGACCGGGTGTCGCATACCACATAACAATTGGCCTTCAGTATAACATAGTAGGTCTTGGTCTCGTCCAAATACGTGTACTCCCCGTCCACATAGGCGGACTCCAAAACGGTACATCCATTTGCGCCATAAAAAAACCCGGGGACTTCTTTTTGTATATCATCAGTGGTCCCGCCATACAAGATGATTTTACCGTTTTGAGAATAGGCGGTGTCGGCATATTGGATGCGGGTAACGTTATACCATTGGGATACCGCCTGGGACGCCCCCAACGGAATATAGGTGCTGACGTTTGGGTCAAGATTTTGATAGCTTACCGTGGGACTGAACATTCTCCCGATTCTATAGCCGCTTCCCGCCTCCCAATAGCTTAGGTAGCCAAGAAACGTTGGTTCCCGCTTGGCAGCGGCCGAAGCGGGTGTTGCCATACAAGTGATCAATAGAATGACGCTCAGCAGCAAAAAAAGCATGCGTTTCCATTTTTTCCTCATATTAAACATCCACCCTTTCACCGAATTGTTCCTTTTTTGGGAAAGGCCGCGGCTATTCTTATTACATTCCTAAAACGCAAAAGATACAAGGTGAAGTTTCTGCAAATAAAGGAAAAATACAGATATCTGATAAAATTCCTTTTACTGTAAGTAATTCCAACAATTTGTGGAGAATAAAGGCAAAAAAAGGCGGCGGAAAAATCTTCCGCCGCCTGCTAAATGTTTTTGTGCCGATTACCGATCCTCCAAGTCGGGCAAGGGACCGTTTTGCGCCTCGTACTGGGCTACATAGCTTTCCAACACATATTCAATCTCCCGGTTAGCGGAACGCTTGTGCAGCAGCGCGATCCGCTTGATTTTTCCGAGGAGCTCCTCGGAAACGCGCAGTGGAAAGGGAGAATAATAATTGCCTATGACGATCACTCCCCACTCATTTTGATATCAAAATTATATCCGCTTAATATCAAATTATTGGAATCCATATTGATATCTATTAGATATCATATTATAATGAGCGCAAAGAGGAGGCGACACCTTGGACGACATCAAGAAGGAAATCGAAATTCTGTACAGGCTGGCGGGAAAGCTAAATTGCACGGCTGCGTTTTGCGGCTTGAACCCCGCTTTGGTGGGGCAATACCTGGACCAGCTGAAAGCGCAGCTCGCGCGCGTTCAAACGTTATGGAACAGCGGCCCGGCCGCGCCAAAGCGCTGCTGAAATCCCCTGGCCGGCTATTCCGCCACAATCTTCCGGATGTCGTAGGCCGCGGCGACGAAAGACCAATTTTGGGCAAAGGGCCGCATCAGGTTCCAGTAGCCGCCGCCCAGCAGCATAAACTCGTCCATAAGCTGGAACTTCGCCTGTATGCTGCGCACATCCTCAAACCAGACGATATGTTTGTTGCCGCGCCGCGGCTCCCAATATTCAAAATAGGGGGACTGGGATGTTTCGTCAAATTTGATTTCCGACCCATACCGGGCCGCCATCTCCACCGCGTACTGGTTTCCAATGGTGGTGGCGCGGCTGATGCCGCGTTCGTAGGGCAGCGTCCAGTCGTAGGCGTAGTTGGGCAGCCCCATCAAAATTTTTTCCGGCGGGATGACCGATACCCCGTATTCGACGACCATTCGCACCTGGTTGAGCGGCGCCACCGCCATGGGCGGGCCGTAGGTGTAGCCCCATTCGTACGTCATCAGCAGCACCGTGTCCGATATGGCCCCCACAGAGGGGTAATCGTGGGATTCGTACAGCAGCCCGCGCTGCCCGCCGCTGGTTTTGGGCGCCAAATCGGTGTTGACAAAATACCCTTCGGCGTGCATGCGGTTGGTCACATTTGTTAAGAACGACAGAAAATATTCCCGGTCCTCCGGTGCGATGTATTCAAAGTCGATGTCGATCCCCAAGTAACCGCGTTCCTTCATCACGGCCATCACTTGGTCTAAAATCCGGTTTTGATACGCCGTATTCCGGAACAGGCGGCTGGCGCGGTCGGTGCTGAAGGTGCCGTCCTCAGTGATGGAGGACAGCAGCATCACCGGCGCGGCGCGGTATTGGTAAGCCATATTGATCATCCACTGTTCGTCAGACGGCGGGACCAAATCGCCCGCGGCTGAAAGCCCGTATCCAAAAATCGTCAGGGTGGTCAGGCAGGGCAGGCAGCGCTGCAGCACATCCCGCCGGATATACGGGTAAGCGTATCCGTTTAACACCACCTCGCGGATCTTTTCCCCCTGAAAGCGTATGGTGACTGTCTGCCCCGCCCGCAGGTATGGGGCGCCGATTAAATCGGGGTTGTACTGCAGCAGCGTAATCAGGGGGACGCCGAACCTTTTTGCCACCGATTCCAGCGTATCGCCGCGCTGGACGGTGTAGACTGTTTCCGGGGTCAAAATCAGCAGCGATTGGCCGACCACCAGGTTCCGCGGGTTTCCCACCGCGTTGTCGCTGATAATCCGCTGGGGAGAGGTACCGTACCATTGCGCCAGCTTCCAGACGGTATCGCCCCTTTGGACGGTATGAATCACCATGAACGCATTCCTCCTTGGGCAAATCATCGTTTTCATTCCATTGCTTGCCATTATTTTATGTGCGCGTGGAAGGGATGGTGCGGAAAAGAAACGCAGAAAACGCTGAATCTTGGCAAAAACCATATCATGAATCAAAAACTTTAACCCTCGCATCATAAATTAATTCGGACGGTATCGTATTGCCGCCGCTGTCTTTATGCCATAACATCACAAAAGGAACAGCCGCATATATATGTATAGATAAATTTGAATAAAACACCCAGGAAGCGCGTGCAAAATGACATCTTCTTTTATGGGAAATTGGTTTTGTGCGATTTACCATGACTGTACTTTTAAAATTGGATTGACAATTCGCAAATATGAAGTATATTAATAATATCTTAATTACTTCTATAGCAGGAGGGTTGTATGAGCAAATCACTTAAAACAGCCGTTGTTGGAAAAGAATGCGTGGCTTGCGGATGTTGTGTGCGCGTATGTCCGCGGGAGGCAATCCGAATTGCCTATGGCATTACCGCTTTCGTGGACCAAGAAAAGTGTGTCGGTTGTGGAAAATGCGCAAAAATATGTCCGGCCGGTGTAATTGACATAATGGAACGGGAGGCTGTGCTGTGAAGAAAAAGAAATGGCATGATTATCTTTGGATTGCCGAGCTGCTCTATTTGTTTCTGGGGCTTTTTAACATCCTATTTGCATGGCTGGGCGTACTCTTTTTCTGCATTCCTCTTATCGTCGCTGTCTTCGGGGGCAGTAAAGCCTATTGTAACCGTTATTGCGGCCGCGGACAGCTTTTGGGCATATTGGGTGAAAAGTTGAAGCTGTCCAGGAACACGCCGCCGCCCAAATTTTTGCGCAGCCGATGGTTTCGATATGGATTCCTCGCGTTTTTTATGTGGATGTTCGGCTTGATGCTGTTCGGTACTTACAGGGTATTTACAGGTGCGCCCCTCTCTCAAACCGTGACGCTTTTGTGGGTATTCAAGCTGCCCTGGCAGTGGGCAGACGTCAGTTTTGCGGCGCCTTGGATTGGGCAGTTTGCCTTTGGCTTTTTCGGCGTTATGCTTACTTCTACGGTATTGGGACTGGTGACGATGGTTTTGTTTCGGCCTAGATCGTGGTGCGTTTATTGCCCGATGGGAACAATGACCCAGGGGATTTGCAAATTAAGGAATGGAAAGAAGGCACAAAGCCATGGAAGAACAGGCCAAAAAGATTGCGGAATTACTGAAACGCTTAGCCAATGAACACCGGCTGCTGATTTTATGCGCATTGATGAAAGGGAGGCTCGCGGTTGGGGAGATTCATCAATACACCCCCAATATTACCGCTTCCGCCCTGTCGCAGCACTTGAACCAGATGAAAACCGCCGGAATCCTTTCCTCTGAAAAACAGGGGATGAATGTAATTTACTGGATTGAGGACGAACGGGTTATCGGATTGATCGAATCCATTAAAAAACATTATTGTACAGACGAAAGAGGGATTGTAAAATGAAAATTATCGTGAACCCGCAAAAATGCCCGCAAAATCATCGGTGCCCATCCATTGCGGTCTGCCCCAAGGGCGCTATTACACAGCGGGACATTTATTCTCTTCCAGAGGTAGCGGCAGAGAAATGTATCGTCTGCGGAAAATGTATGAAGTTTTGCCCGAAAGGAGCTTTTGAAAAAGCATAAAGGGGCGGGGGTGGCTTTTTATTGCGTTCCGAACGGATAAAACCTCCTTGGCCAAGGGCGCCTGCCCCCCTGTGCCTGAAGGGCTTATTATAGGCATGATTCCGGCTTTGTCCGTCCGGCGAATCGCTCTGTTTTATACCGAAAAATTCTGCGCTTTCACAACGGGAAAGTCCGCAAAACGCAAAAAGCGGGGTCTCCGCCTGATCGTTCAGGTTGGGGGCCCCGCGTCCGCTTTTAGGCGCGAAAAAACCCAGTAGGCCGCATTGCTACTGGGTTTTCGGGGTGATATCTTTTTTTGGGCATCAAGTATGACAGAGAAAGCAATTTTAGTTTTTCCAACTAGGATTTCCGTAAGAAGTCAGCCCTAATTTAATCCTTCGCCTTTTTGTATCCACATTTTGGGCATACGCCGTTCTCGTTGAGCGCAATCCCGCAAAGAGGGCAGCGGTCAATCTTATTTTTTGTATCGAATTCTTCCGAAGCCGCGTTGACTCCGCTGGTAAAAGTGAGCTTTGCAATGTTCAGCTTGTCCTTCAACAGGTCATACACAATTTTAATCATACCCTCAACCGTCATGGTTTCCTTTGTAACAACCAACCGGCAATCCGGATATGCGGTGGCCAGATCCGTTTTGAAGGCAGGACCCTTCATCTGGTTGGTCGGCGCGCCATTGCGAATGCCCTGCTGCTCATATACACCAAGGATGGCAGGCAGCAGAGGGTCGTCTTCCCGCAAAATCAACGCATGGTCGAAGTTCTTCAGAACTCCCCACGCGGTTTTTTGAATTTCATTGCAGGGAAAAACCATATTTACACCTGGTTCGACCGAATCTTCGACCTCGATGGTCAGAATCCCTGTATGTCCATGTAAATACTGGGCTTCCCCCTTAAAGCCATAGAATCTGTGAGCGTATTGCAGGTCTAATTTCGTGATGCTTCTCATATTGATAACCTCCTAATTTATATTTACGGGATTACGCACCCGCATGTGCCGATAGCGCGAAAAGGCTTCCAGCTTTAACGATGACTGGACGCCTCCTTTTTTCTGCAGTCCGGACAAATTCCTTTAAACATTAGGTCATAACCACAAAAGTCAAAACCCTGTGTATCCTGAATTCTTTTTTCCAGACCCTCGATGTAGTCCATAACCACGTCAAAAACCCGATTACACTTGATGCATCTTACATGGTAGTGGTCATGGCATCGATGGTCAAATCGATCAGCGGCGCCCGGAACCTCCAGCTTTCGAATTTCTCCGTCTTCCGACAGCTGCTTCAAATTCCGATATACGGTTCCCTTGCTAATGTGGGGATGTTCATGAGTAATTATTTGATAGATTTCATCTGCGGTCGCATGGCACTTTAGCTTGTTTACCGCTTCAAGAATCAGAGAACGTTGAATTGTATTGCGTTTCATCAGCATAAAAAAGTCCTTAATAGTATTTATTATCAATTAATAACTTACTGCAAATATGAGCGATTGTCAATAGGAAAAGACAATTTTTTTGAGATTCCTCTTTTGCAGAAGGCCAAACGCAAAAAATCGGAGCAAGCTTTGCAAAGCTTGCTCCGACATAAAAAAGACCCGCTTTTCGATAAAAGGTTCGAAAAACGAGTCTCGTTCAGATGTCTAAAAGCGCAAAGATTGATACAATCAAATTTTTATCGTTCTATAACTCGGCGTGTCGTGTATAAGCAGCGGGTGCATAACTATATCATGATATTAAAAAATCAGGAGAAAATTACACCCGAATGCCGCTACTAAACAAACCGCATTTCATCTATCGGACTGTTTCATTTTCAGCGGCCGCATAAACGCCGCAGTCAAAGCAGCAGCAATAATCATGGCAACGAAATCTGCAATTGGCGCAGCGAATAAAATACCCTCGATACCAAAGAATTTAGGCAGAACCAGAATCAACGGAATAAAGCAGACAATATCCCGTATCATAGATGAAATAATCGCTTGCATCGGTTTCCCTACTGCCTGAAAAAAGATTGAGGTCATTTTAATCACACAAGTAAACGTAACGAGCGAGAGGAAAATACGGAAGGTTTTTTCTGCAAAAATCCAGTAATCTTCGGGATTTGGGATATTTGTAGGCGTACCGAATAGACCTACAACTGCCTGAGGCGCCAGTTCAAATAGCAGTGTGGAAGCCAGAGCAATTATGATCGTACACAGAAGAATATACTTGTATAGTTTCTTTACTCTGCTGAAATTTTTCGATCCGATGTTATATCCAATAATTGGCTGGCAGCCGAGAACAATTCCCACAACCAAGTTGATAACAACAGTGAACACCTTGCTTTCAATTCCGATAATGGCAATCGGAATATCTGCGCCATACTGTGACATTGCGCCGTATTTCGCCAGCATAATGTTACACACCAATGAGATAATGACGATGGTTATCTGTGTTATGAACGAAGATGTCCCCAACTTCAAAGCAGATGAAAACACCTTGAAATCAGGAATAAAACTTTTCTTTGTCAGCTTAAAGGTCTTGGTATGGAAAAAATACAGTAAGCTGATCATAAAGGACACAAGCTGTCCGATCACAGTAGCAAGAGCCGCCCCTCTCATGCCCCAATGCAGACCGAAAATAAATACGGGGTCTAATATTATATTGATAATTGCACCAACTAACATAGACGCCATCGACCAAGCAGGGCTTCCGTCTGCACGGACTACGGCGTTCATCATATTAGAAAGCATATACACAGGAAAAAAGACCAAAATGATATTGAAATACTCTATCGCCATCCCGATGCTGTTTTTCGATGCACCGAATAGAGTTAAAAGCTGCGCCTTTAATGGGAAAAAAACCGCCATCAGCACAATACTGGCAAGTAACGTAACTATAATTCCTGTTCCAATTGCCTTATGCGCAGATTGCGTATCTTGTTTTCCTTGACAAATATTCAGGTAAGCCGCACAGCCATCGCCAAAGCACCAAGCAAAGGCCTGTGCAATAATAAAGATGGGAAAAACAACGCCGGTTGCCGCATTACCAAGAGCGCTCAGCTCACTGTTACCGATAAAAATTTGGTCAACAATATTGTAAAGAGCGCTTACCAAAAGAGAAAGAACGCAGGGAACAGAAAATTTCAGCATGAGCTTCCGAATTTTTTCCGTTCCTAAAAATTGACTGTTTTCTGACTGATTCATAAAAACCTCCTGAAGATCATGATATGGAGTCTTTATCAGAGAGAAAGCTGCCTGAAAACTACGAAGAACAAAAAAGAGCGTAGAATCGTCGTGATTCTACGCTCTTTGGGCTGTTCGACTTACAGAGTTTATCATAAGAACACGCAAAAGTCAAGAAATCGCTTTGGAGCGTTTCCAGCAGAGCGCTAAAAGCAAAACTATAACTGCACCTGCTGTGGCATCATCCGGGCCACGCGGGAGGTCAACGTGGTATACGACGACTGCGGCGAGCCTTTCAAGCGAGAATAAAATATCCGTTAAAGAGTATAGGGGCCGAGGGATATATTTTAACAATCCCTCGGCTTCATGTCTTTTTGCACCCCTCTCTTTTGAGGTGGGTGCATGGTTGCGGGGAATTTTTCGTCATGGTGGCACTGCCATGGTGGGTGCAGAATTTTCGCCCCGCCGATCCGATTACACCAGAAACGAAAAAAGCCCGGAACCCGCATAAATACACGGGTTCCGGGTATAGACGCAAAAACAGCCCTCCATTTTGGAGAGCTGTTTTTGTATCAAAGTTTGTGCTTTTCTTTGGAAGGGGTGGACACTTTAGATCCCCCCTTGTATTCAACTGAGAAACGGCAA
>CABQAC010000042.1 GCA_902462035.1 uncultured Eubacteriales bacterium | reverse complement strand
TGCCCGCCTACACCAACAATCAAAACGCTTTGCACCTTGCCCATTGATTGGACCTTCCTTTCGTCGTAGCAGGCTGAAAGATTGGTCTTTCAGCCGTATGGCCATCCGTTCGGCCAGACCAAATAAAAAAGCTGCCGGTCAGCCTTTCGCCGGCCCGGGAATAATTGCGCCGAACTTGCAAAGCCCTTCGCAAACACCGCAGCCCACGCACTGGGTATGGTCGATGACCGACTTTTTATCCCGTATGCTGATAGCCGGGCAGCCGATGTTCAGGCACTGTTTGCAGCCCACGCATTTGTCCGCTTCCACCCGGAGGGCGGGCTGGTGCTTGACATATTTGAGCAGCGCGCAGGGACGGCGGGAAATGATGACCGACGGTTCTTCCGCGGCCAGTTCTTCTTTTAACGCCGCTTCCACTTCGGCCAGGTTGTAGGGATCTACCACCCGTACCCGGTCGATGCCCACGGCCGCGCACAGCTTTTCCAGGCTGACCGCCGTGGTGGGGTCGCCCTTGATGGTCTTGCCGGTGGTCGGGTTATCCTGATGGCCGGTCATGCCGGTAATGGAGTTATCCAGGATGATAACCACGGAATTGCTTTGATTGTAAGCGATATCGATCAGCCCGGTCACGCCGGAATGTATAAAGGTGGAGTCGCCGATCACCGCCACCGATTTTTGCTCCGCTTGGGCTCCCCGGGCTTTGTTAAACCCGTGCAGGCCGGAAACGGACCCGCCCATGCACAGGCAGGTGTCCATGGCGGAAAGGGGCGCGCTGGCGCCCAGCGTATAGCAGCCGATGTCTCCGCTGACAAAAACCTTTGCCTTTTTCAGCGCGTAAAACAGCCCGCGGTGGGGACAGCCGCAGCACATCACAGGCGGGCGGGGCGGCGCTTCCAGGTCCAACGAAACGCTTTCCGGCGTTTCGCCCTTCATCAATTTGCGGATCAGGTTTTGAGAAAACTCGCCGCAGCGGGGAAACAATTCCTTGCCGATGGCCTTGACCCCGATTTTTGCGCAATGGGTCTCGATCACATCATCCAGTTCTTCGATGACATACAGCGTTTCCACCTGGGCGGCAAATTGCCGAATCAGCTGAACCGGCAGGGGGTTTACCATCCCCAGCTTTAAGTACGAAGCATCCTCGCCCATGGCTTCCCGCGCGTACTGGTAGTTGGCGCCGGAAGTAATGATGCCGATTTTGCGGCTGTTCATCTCCATCCGGTTGACCGCGGCGGTTTCCGCCCATTCCTGAAGTTTCAGGGTCCGTTGCTCCACCATCACATGGCGGCCGCGCGCAAAGGCGGGCAGCATCACGTTCTTTTGGGGGTTCTTGACATATTCCTTCAGCGGGCGTTCCTCCCGGGGGCCAATCTCCGCCAGGCTGCGGGAATGGGAAACCCGGGTGGTCAGCCGCACCACCACCGGCGTGTCGAACTGTTCCGACAATTCAAACGCCAGCTTGGTAAAGGCCAAACACTCGGCGGAATCCGCCGGTTCCAGCATGGGTACCTTGGCCGCGATGGCATGGCGGCGGGAATCCTGTTCATTCTGCGACGAATGCATGCCCGGATCGTCGGCGACAGCCAAAACCATGCCGCCGTTTACCCCGATGTAAGAAGCGGTAAAAAACGGGTCCGCCGCCACGTTGAGCCCCACGTGTTTCATGGCGGTAAAACTGCGCGCCCCGGCAACGCTGGCGCCGAAGGCTACCTCGCAGGCCACCTTTTCGTTGGGCGCCCATTCCGCGTACATTTCGTCGTAGGTCGCGGCATATTCGGTTATCTCGGTGCTGGGGGTACCCGGATAACTGGAAATCACCCGGACGCCCGCTTCATACAACCCCCTGGCAACCGCCTCGTTGCCGAGCAGAAGTTTCTTCATCCTTCAGACCATTCCTTTCCTCAAAAGCGGGGCCGGCCGCCGGCTCCCGGGCCGCTCCAAACGGGTTCGGCCGCTCCATGACACACCGCCGGAAAAACCGGCGCGTTTTCTTTTCTATTATAAATCATTCGGCAGCGTTTCGCAAATCCAAAACGCGCTTCGCTTTGCCCTGGAACCGTTCCAGGGATTTCGGCTCCACCAGGGTGACCTTGGTATCCAGCCCCAGCACGCTTTTCAGCCGGTCGTGGATGCGGCGCTGCAGCTGTTCCAGCTCCCGGTAGTGTTCCAGCAGGTCGCCGTTGACCAGTTCCACCTTGACCTCCAGCGTGTCCAGAAAATTGGCCCCCCGGCGCACCACCAGCTGGTAGTGGGGCCCTACATGCGCCATGCCCACCAGTACGCTTTCCACTTGGGAGGGGAACACATTGACCCCTTTGATGATCAGCATGTCGTCTGTCCGGCCCATCACCTTGTCCATCCGGACATGAGTCCGGCCGCAGGGGCAGGGCTCGTCATGCAGGCAGGTGATATCTTTTGTCCGGTACCGCAGCACCGGCATACCTTCCCGCGTCAGGGTAGTGATGACCAGCTCGCCGACTTCGCCGGGTTCCTTGCGCTCGAACGTGTCTCGGTCGATAATTTCCGGCAGGTAATGGTCCTCGGCAAAATGCATGCCGTTCCGGCAGGGGCAGTCGCCGGACACGCCCGGCCCGCTCAGCTCGGTCATACCGTAGTTGTCGGTGACCAGCATGTTCAGGTTTTTCTCGATCTGGGCGCGCATTTCCGGGGTGCAGCCCTCGGACCCCAGCAGCCCCAGGCGCAGTTTGTAATCGCTCATGGGATAGCCGGATTCCCGCACCGCTTCCCCCAGGTAAACTGCGTAAGAGGGCGTTGCCACAAGCGTTGTAACACCAAAGTCCCGGAACATCATCAGCTGCTTTTCCGTGTTGCCGCTGGAGGCGGGAATGACCGCCGCGCCGATCTTCTCCAAACCATAATGCAGCCCCAGCGCGCCGGTAAACATGCCGTAGCCAAAGGAAATCTGCACAATATCCTCGTCGGTCACGCCGGCGGAAACCGCCACCCGGGCCACCTGGTCGGACCACCGGTCCAAATCCCCCCGGGTGTAAGCGCCCACCGTCATTTTTCCGGTGGTGCCGGAGGAGCCGTGTATCCGCACAATCTGTTTCATGGGAACAGCCAGCATGCGGAAAGGATAGTTATCGCGAATGTCGTCCTTGGTGGTGAACGGAATGTACTGCAAGTCGGACAGGGTCTTGATTTTGTCGCCAGTCACGCCCGCTTGGCCCAGTTTTTCGTGGTAGAAGGGAATGTTGTCGTAACAATAATCCACCATGCGTTTAAGCCTTTTAAGCTGCAGCGCTTCCAGGTCTTTGCGGGGCATGGTCTCCAGGTCTTTTTGAAAAAACATGTTATCTGTCTCCTTTTGACTTTTTCCGCGCCGGGCGCGGCAAGCATCCGGTCGAAAACAGGATAAACCGCATCGCGGTTCGCGATGCGGTTGTGCGCGTCTGTAAAACCAGGGGCAAGCACGGCTTTTGGGTTCTGTAAAAAAACATGTTGCCCCACGCCGCCGGTCATAAAATCATTATAGCATACCGCCGCTTTCCGCGCCAGCCCTATTGCCCCACCGGAAATATTTTTTGGTTTTATTCCTGCTCCACCGTGCCGGTATAAAAATATTCGTTGGGTTCGGCGCATCTTGCCTTGCACCCAGAAGCAACCACGCTGCCTACAACGCAAAGCACGATGGAAAGCACCATTGCCAGGCAGGCGAACAGTGGGCCTTGGTTCATCATCTCCCCCAGGCCGAACGGCGCCTGCCAGCCGTTCGCGAACAGCTTAGCGATAACCGGCAGGGCCGCCACCGCAAACCCGCCGGTCATCCCGGCCCACGCGCCCGCGCGGTTGATTCCTTTCCAATACAGCGCCAGCAGGAAGGGCGCGAGGAACGAACCGGAAATAATTCCCCAGGAATAGGACATCAGCTCCAAAATAGGCGTGTCGGTGTTGGCCACCAAATAAGAGGCCGCCACGAACACCAGGCAGAGGATCCGAGTTAAGATCCCCATCGATTCGCCGCTCAGGTCCTTCTTCAGCCGCGCTTTGATCAAATCCATCGAAAGGGTGGAACAGGCGGTCAGGGTGATACTCGAAAGGGTGGACACCGAAGCCGAAATCAGCAGAACCAGCACCACGCCGATCAAAATATTCGGCAGGTTGGCCATGTTCAGCATGTTTGGCACCAAATAATCCTTGCCGCCCTGGGGCAGCTGGTCCCCAAAGAACAGATGGGACAGCGAGCCGATGAAGTACCCGCCCCCGGCCACCAAAAAGGCGAAAAAGGTCGAGACCACCGTGCCGCGCCGGACCTCCCGGTCGTCCTTGATGCCGTAAAATTTATGGATCATCTGGGGCAGCCCCCAGGTGCCGAAGCTGGTCATCAGCACCGTGGCCCACAGCGCCACATGATTTTGGGGGCTTAGCGGCATCATTTCGTGGTTCTTCATGTATTCCATCATGTTGTTCCAGCCGGTTTGCAGCCCGCCCACCTGGGGGGACACCACCACGGCGACAATCAGCGCGGCCACGCCGACCATCATCACAAAACCCTGCACAAAATCCGCCTTCAGCGTGGCAAGGTAGCCGCCCAGCACCAATACTACGGCCGACGCCACGGCGATGATGATCATGCAAACCTTCTCGTCAACCCCCAGCAGCACCGAACAAACACTGGTCAGCCCTTTGTACACCGACGCCGAATACGGAAGCAAAAAAACAAAAATAACCAGGCAGACAAACAGCTTCATCGGTTGGCTGTTGTACCTTTTTTCAAAAAACTGCGGCATCGATTTGATCTTCAGCCTGCGGGTCGTCTCCCGTGTGCGTTTTGCCAGCACCAGCCACGCCAGCAGCGAGCCGAACACCGCGTTGCCAATGCCGGGCAGAATGGACCACAGCCCGTAATTCCAACCGGACCCGCCGGAATAACCGATGAACATCACCGCGGAAAAGTAGGCCGTGCCGTAGGACAAGGCGGTAATCCACCCCCCCGCGTTCCGTTTGCCCACCGTAAAATCCGCCACGCTGGTGGCGCTTTTGGAATTTAAAATTCCAACCGCCAGCATGAAAACAGCGTAAATGGCAATAACCAGCCAAATGACCTCCTGTTTGCCCAATCGAACCCTCTCCCCTGTTACGCGTTGCTTTACCACATAAACGCGTTGATTGCTTTATGGTTTAAATCACGAAAGCGACGGATTGAATTATACCACGCTTTGCTGTCGAAAGCAAGGGGCTCCCATTTTTTTTGCATATCATTTATAAACAGCGGGCCATTACCTTTCGCGTCTTATTCCCCCGTTGTATGAAAACCTACTTTACATACCGGCTTATTTGATGTATATTTAAAATATTTATAAAGGATTATTCTGCAAAAACGCGAAGAAAAGGGGCTGCATCATGAAAAAATTTACTGTGGTCCTTTCCTTTTTGTTGGCTCTATCCCTTATCCTGAACGGTGTCCTGCTTATCGATCGGGACAAAGCGCGCAGATGGACGGAAAAAGAAGCTGCGGCGGGTGCCGCTCCGGTCATACAGGTGCTGGCACAGATGGACGCCTTGTCCAAAGCCTTGGACAGTAAGCAACCGCTCCCCCAGTCTTTCTTCTATTGGAACGTGCTGGCACTGGAATCTGCTGCCGCGGCGTGCTGCGTTATTCCCATCGAGCTGGGCCAGACCGCGGATCAGGGCTTGTATTATGGTGATCCTGCCAGCGCCGAGCACCTGAACGGCGTGTTTCGGATTCTCAGGGAATCGCTGGTTGAGCTCAACACAGCGGATGGAGAAGAATACACCATGCGCCGGGAGAAAACTCGGTACGCCTTTGACCTGCTGCGGGATATTTACGATCAAACCGCTGTCGAATGCGGGTTAACCACCATCGGTGTTTCCGATTATTCCACATTCTTTCGCGCTATGTTACCCCGGCTGAAAGTCAACTTGGCCCCCGGCGGAAAACTGTACGCCGTGATGGAGAACCTCGCTCTGCTTGGCACCTGATGATGCCAGGCGGCCGGTGGCCGCCTGGCATTTTTTTCGAATTAATCTGGTCGGTTTCCCTATAGCGCGCGCCCGATTTTCAGCGGTTCCGCTAAAAATACCGTATTTGTGGAAAAGCATTTGACTAACCTGCCAACTTTTACTATAATGGTTGCGGTATCGCTACCACATCATTCGGCCCCGCGCGGGGCCGTCAAACTAAAAAGGGGGATTGTAATGAACTGTGTAAAATGTACTGTCTCATCCGAAGATCTAACTTTCCGACTCACACCTGTTCCCCAGGCTTGTTTCGCGCCTGCCGCCGGCAAGCCGGACGACAACACCATTGTGCTCGACCCGTCTGACAAAGGGCAGCCGATTCTAGGTTTTGGCGCCGACTGGACCGATACCGACGTTTACAACCTGCTGCGCATGAGCCCCGCCAAGCAGGACGAAGTGCTGGAAGCATTGTTTGACCCGGAAAAAGGCGCGGGCTGGTCCTTTATGCGCGTTCCCTTCGGCAGCACCGACTGGGAACGGAATTTTTCCTATTATTCCTACGACGACATGCCGGAAAAGGAAAAGGATTGGAACCTGGAGCATTTTTCGGTGCAAAAAGATATCGACCGCGGCTTTTTCGCCCTGCTGCGCAAAGTGAAAGAACGGTATCCCAACGTGGAACTGCTTGCTTCGGTTTGGGGGCTGCCCGGCTGGATGAAAGACAACGACAGCCTGATCAGCGGCATCTTTGACCCCCAATATACCGAAGTTTACGCCCGTTACCTGCGTATGGCGGTGCAGGCATGGCAGGAGCAGGGTCTGGAACTTTATTCTATTACCACCCAAAACGAACCAAAATCCAGCAACAACCGCGGCACCCCCGCCACCCGCTTTACTTGGCGGATGCAAAAAGGCGTGCTGCTGGCGCTCCATAAGGAATTTAAGGAACATCACATCAAAACGCGGATTTGGTGCTACGACCACAACTTCGACATGGCCAACATCTTTGTCGACCCCATGCTGGCGGACGACGAAGCCCGGGCGGTCATCGACGGCGTGGCTTTCCACCCCTACCGCGGGTATCCTTCGGTCATGGACCGCTTCCAAAAAAAATACCCCGAAATGCCACTGTACAGCACCGAAAAGACCATTTACGACGCCGAGGGCATGGATGAAATGCTGCAGCAATTTCAGCATGGAACCCGCTCTTACATTTTGTGGTCCTTCTTCGAAGACGTTTACGGCGGCCCCCATCAGTTGGCCGGGCAGCCCTTTGTTTATACCGAGCCGCTGCCTCCCCTGCGGCGCACGCCCATATATAACCATCCCCTAAATGCGGACGATTGGCGTATGGCCGCCAGCTATGGGATGTTCGCCCAGTTCTCCAAATACTTAAAGCGCGGCATGCGCCGCATCGGCTGCACCTATGGCCACGCCAAATGGGTCACCACCACCGCCTTCCAAGACGAAGCTACCGGCGAAATCGCCGTGGTGGCGGTCAACCAGACCGGAACCAGCCAATCCTTCAACCTGCGGTGCGGCGGCAAGGTGCTGGCCGCCGGGCTGCCCGGCAAGTCTGTGGCAACTTGGGTCTTTACCCCCGACGGCGCCATGCTGGACGGCAGCGTCAAAGTGGCCGACGCTCCCCAAAAGGTTATTTACGAACAGCCCACCTGGGATTTGGAACCGGTGGAATTGTTCTTTGACGAGCCTGCCAAAGCGGGTACCGAAATCCGCTGGAAGGTGGAAGTCAAAAACGTGGGCAACGCCCCCACGCCGGAGCGCGCCACCGTTGCCATCGACATTTTGCTGGACGGTGACTTCCGCATCTGCCGCGTGTATGCCGACGTCCCCGTGTTGCAGCCCGGCCAATCCCACGTGTTCGCGGCGTACACCCCCATTTTCGATACCACCGGCACCAAGTCCACCTGGACCGCCAAAGCCGGCTGGCACGATGTTATGGCATTAATGACCGTGGGCAACTGTTTTGCCGAAAAGAACACCCGCAACAACCGGTACTGCAAGGAATTTTACTTCGAATAACGGCTTACAAGTATGCGGCTTGCCGCAACACCCATACCAAAGGCGCCGGGCCAAATTGCCCGGCGCCTTCCCTTTTGCCCGTCCTGCTTTTTTAGATGAACAAAACTTCTCTTTTAAGGAAATCGGACAAAATGCCCCTCCATTCACCATTTTCCTCCCGCGCGTTCCTGGCGCTAGAAGAAGCGTTGGAACAAGCGCACTGGTTCCCCGGCGGAACATTTGATACGCGCAAGGCGGAAGCGTAAAATTCTGGGAACAAAACAAGGAATACTAAGAAAATCAAAGCTAGAGGTAATTGGAATGCTTGGATTTTAAAATTGAATAAATCATACACACCATTCATAAAAGGCCCGCGTCCTTGTTGGGACGCGGGCCTTTGCGCATCGGAATAAACTAAATGTGCATTGCCACCATCAGCACGGTCATGATGGTAATGCTCAGCAGTAGCGACACTGTGCCGGTAAAGCTGGCCAGCCCCGCGTCGCCCTTATTTTTGGCGGTAAAGGCGGGCGCCAACGCCGAAGTGGGCGCGAACACGATAATCGCCAGCACCTGCCTCAGCTCTAGGGAAAAGGGGGTGCAATAATAAAAGAGGGCGGACAGCGCGCCCGCAAACAGGTACCGCGCCAGCAGGGTCAGCCCCGCGTCCTTCAGGTAGGAGGCTTTGGCCTCGAACCGGAACATCATGCCCAGCATCATCATCGCCATAAAGCCGTTGGCCGCCCCAATGGTGGACGCAACGATGCCCACCGGCGCCGGGATGGGAATCCCAACAAGCACCAGGATGAGCATCAGCAGGTAGGTATCGAAAGGGACCGAGGAAAACAGCCTGCGCAGAATGTCCCGAAAGGTCAGCCGTTCGCCGCCGTCCCCGCCCACAATGCCGGAGGCGATGGCGTAGGTGCCGCCGGTACACATGATGGAGTTGCCCGTATCGAACAAACAGGTGGCAACCACGCCCAGCGGCCCGAAAAAATTCTGCACAAAAGGCAGGGTAAAAGACCCGATGTTATATCCGGGAAAGTTCATCAGATAAAACACCTTACGGTCCCGGCTTTTGCGGCGGGAGACCAAAAAACCAAAAAAAAGCATGAACGCATTAAACCCCAGGCCAAAGGCAACCAGTAAAAACAACGAATTGTCCTTTTGAAATTGGGCAAAGCTGGAAATTACCGCCGCGGGCATGGTGATGTTCATGGCGATTTTGGTCACGGTCTCGGCGCTGCCGGGGCCGAAAAAACCGCGTTTTTTCAGCGTAAAGCTCAGCGCGATGATAAACAGGAAGGCAAACGCCTTCCACAAGATGGCTTCCATGGAATCCCCCTGTCTGGCTGTTGCAATAGGAACCCACCAGCGAAGCAGGTGGTTCTTCATATGCGGGCAAAGCCCTCAGTTACTAGCCACGCCTTAAGGCGTTGGTACGATCTGCCACTTGCGAAAGATTGTTACTTGCTACCCGTAAACGGGTCTGCGTATTCTTTGAGGGTCATCTGATCTTCAACCTGATCCTCTTTGAGTTGGTTCTGGATGTACTCCGCTATCTTTTTTGCATTCTTACCTGCGGTATCAACGTAATACCCCCGGCACCAAAACAACCGATTCCCATATTTGTATTTTAGGTTCGCATGTCGTTCGAAGATGAGCAGGCTGCTTTTCCCCTTGAGAAATCCCACGAAACTGGATACGCTCATTTTGGGCGGAATCTCCACAAGCATGTGGATGTGATCGGGGCATACTTCCGCTTCTATGATTGTGATTTGTTTCCAGTTGCATAACTCCCGCAATATCTTTCCTATCTCCGCTCTGTTTTCTCCGTAAAATACCTTCCTGCGATACTTTGGGGCAAAGACAATATGATATTTGCAGTTCCAGCTTGTGTGTGCTAAACTATTGGTGTCATTGGGCTTCATGTCTGATGTCCTCCTTTTGATACTTTCGTGCAGTTGGCAGACCGCACCTTTATTGTATCAAAAGGAGTTTTTATTTCATCTGCAACGCTAAAGCTTTTTTGCAACTCCCCGGCATAGCCGGGGGTTTTCGATTGCAACAATAAGGCTCCCCGCAGGCCGCCGGGCCTGCGGGGAGAAAAAATTCATACCATTATTTCGACTGGCCGTAGTAGGCGCCTGGGCCGTGCTTGCGCAGAAAATGCTTGTCGAGCAGCGCTTGCTGCATGGCGGGCGTGGCCGCGCCGTTTGCGAGGTTTTCGGTGTAAAAGGCCATCATGGCAAGCTGTTCGAGCACCACCGCGTTATGAACCGCTTCCTTGGCGTCCTTGCCCCAGGTAAAGGGGCCGTGGCTGCGCACCAGCACCGCCGGTATTTGAGCGGGGTCTGCCCCTTGGAAGGTTTCCACAATCACGCGGCCGGTTTCCAATTTGTATTCCCCTTTAATTTGTGCGCCGGTCATGGCGCGGGTACACGGGATGGTGCCGTAAAAATAATCGCCGTGGGTGGTGCCGTAGGCGCGAATACCCCGCCCGGCCTGGGCCCAAACGGTGGCCCAGGGGGAATGGGTATGTACAATGCCCCCCAGACCGGGGAAGCTGCGGTACAGCTCCAAATGGGTGGGGGTGTCGGAGGAGGGACGCAGACGGCCCTCGACCACATTGCCGTCCAAATCCACCACCACCATGTCATCGGGCTTCATTTCGCTGTACTCCACCCCCGAGGGCTTGATGACCACCAGGCCGCTTTTCCGGTCGATTTGGGAGGCGTTTCCCCACGTAAAGGTGATCAATCGGTGTTCAGGCAGCAGCATATTCGCTTCGTAGACGGTTTGCTTCAAGGCTTCCAGCATAAATTAAGACCATCCTTTCTGCACAGGCGCAAGCCGGCTTTACCGTGCCGCTTCCTTTTTAATGGTTTTCAGCCGTTTCATAACGTCGTTTTCGCCCCGGCCAAAATAATCGTGCAGCCGGGTGTATTCCTCGAACAGTTTTTGGTACACGGCCACGTTTTCGGGGATGGGGCGGTAAACGGTGTCCCGCAGCTTGCCCATCACCTTGGCCGCATCGAACACGCTGTTATACCGATGTAAACCGG
>CABQAC010000041.1 GCA_902462035.1 uncultured Eubacteriales bacterium | reverse complement strand
GCTTTGGCCAGCGTTGTTTTGCCCACGCCCGGCACGTCCTCCAACAGCAGATGCCCTTCCGCCAGCAGGGTGATGACCGCCAGGCGCACCGCCTCCCGCTTGCCTACGAATGATGTCCCAATCCGGTCCATAAGGGCCGCCGCTTCCGACTGTCTGCTCACCATACCCGCCGCCTTTCCACATTCTTCTGATTCTATCATAGTCCAAAACACAAAAAAAGAAAACAGGTTCGGTCGAATCCATTCGTCTTTTTCCCCTTGACGCTTTGTTTATGCAATGATATGATGAAAACAGCAGTTCTGCGGAGTAATGCGGCGAAACCAACAGCCGGGTTGCTCCGTTTTATTTTCAGGAAAGGGGAAAACGGGATGGAAAAAAAGTATATCGCCGCGCTGGACCAGGGCACCACCAGCTGCCGGTGCTTGATCTTTGACCGGGAACAGAACATCGTGTCCGCCGCCCAAAAGGAATTCCCGCAAATTTACCCGCAGCCGGGCTGGGTCGAACACAACCCAACCGACATTTACGTTACCCAGTACGGGGTGCTGATCCAAGCGTTGACCCAGCTGAATATCGACCCCGGGGCGCTGGCCGGCATCGGCATCACCAACCAGCGGGAAACAACCCTGGTATGGGATAAGAAGACCGGCCTTCCCGTCTGCAACGCCATCGTATGGCAGTGCCGCCGAACCGCCGCGCTTTGCGACGAACTATCGCGGGACCAAGAATTTTCCCGCTATGTGCGAAAGGTCACCGGATTGCGGATGGACGCATATTTTTCCGCTACCAAACTTCATTGGATTTTGCAAAATGTGCCGGGCGCGCGGGAAAAAGCCGAAGCGGGCGAACTGCTGTTCGGCACGGTAGACACCTGGCTGATCTGGAAGCTGACCGGCGGCAGGGCCCATGTCACCGATTACACCAACGCTTCCCGCACCATGCTGTTCGACATTCACCGCCTTTGCTGGGACAACGAAATTCTAAATCGTCTGCAAATCCCCGCTTGCATGCTGCCGCAGGTCCGTTCCTGTTCCGAAGTCTACGGCACCGTCAACCTAAGCGGGGTGGAAGTTCCCATCTGCGGCGCGGCAGGGGACCAGCAGGCCGCGCTGTTCGGCCAAACCTGTTTTGACCCCGGCGATGTGAAAAACACCTATGGCACAGGCAACTTTATCTTGATGAACACGGGAAAATCCCCCAAGGACAGCCATAACGGGCTGCTGACCACCATCGCCTACGGCTTAAACGGCCAGGTGCGCTACGCGCTGGAGGGCAGCGTGTTCGTGGGGGGCGCCGTCGTTCAGTGGATGCGCGACGAAATGGGCTTTTACCGGGAAGCGCCGGACGCCGATTATTTCGGCGAAAAGGCGGCAAGCAACGGCGGCGTTTATTTTGTTCCCGCCTTTACCGGCCTGGGCGCGCCCCATTGGGATATGTACGCGCGGGGCAGCCTGTTCGGCATTACAAGGGGTACCGGCCGCAACCAAATCATCCGGGCGGGGCTCGAGTCCATCGCCTTTCAATCCAAGGATGTCATCGACGCCATGATTGCCGATACCGGCCTGCCTATTCGGGAAATTAAAGTAGACGGGGGCGTCAGCGCCAGCGACATTACCATGCAGTTCCAGGCGGATATAACCGGCGCCTGCCTTCGCCGCCCCATTGTGCGAGAAACCACCGCCCTGGGCGCCGCCTACCTGGCGGGCTTAGCCGTGGGGTTTTGGCTGGATTTTGATGACCTGAAGGATCATTGGAGCCTGGACCGCGTCTTTACGCCCAAGATGGATACCCCCCAGCGGGAACGTCTGCTCAGGGGGTGGAAAAACGCCGTAACCTGCGCCAAGATGTGGCGGGAAGAATAACCCCACCCCCATATAAAAAGCCCGCGCCGAAGAATAAAGCGGCGCGGGCTTCATTTATGCTCGCATTCAAATTTTCTACTCATTCACCTCCCAACATTGTTACATTTAATAGCTCGGCTAATATGCAATACTTGTTAAATTTCCTTGATTAAGACCAAGCAGCTCGTCTGCATAGGACGCAACCGACTTGGAATGGGTTACAATAATAACACACTTTTCAGCGGTATTCGCTAACTCCTGTAAGATGTTCATAATATTTTCTTCTGTATCGCTGTCGAGGTTTCCCGTCGGTTCATCGGCAATAATAATATCAGGATTATGGGATAATGCACGAGCAATTCCCACACGCTGCTGTTCACCGCCAGAGAGTTTTAGCACCTTGCGCTTTGCAGTTTCTTCATCTATTCCTACCTTTGCCAAAAGGTCAAGTGCAAATTGCCGTTTGTTTTTTTCTTTACTGCTGCTGATATTCATGGAGAGGATAATATTTTCAAGTGCCGTTGCATTCGTCAATAAATTATAGCCTTGGAAAATCACGCCAATACTTTTCGCTCGATACTCGTCACGGTCAATCGTTTTTACATCCCTTCCATTGTAGTAAATACTCCCGCTGGTTGCTGTATCAAGTCCAGAAATTAGCGATAAAACTGTACTTTTTCCTGCTCCCGATTTACCTACAATAACATATAGCCGTCCCTTTTCAAAATCCTTATTGATATTTTTGAGGACGATTTTGGTTGTTCCGTCGTATTTATAGCTGACATTATTCATTGTTAAAACGCTCATAATATTAGTTCCTTTCCGAAAGAATTTTTATAGGCTCGAATTTGGTAATATACATAATTCCGACCAAACTTGATATTCCTGCAAGTGCCAAAGAGATAATGGTAATTCTCAAAATTGCGTCGGCATTGAGTTGAATATCAATTTCCGACAACGGTTTTGCATTGCTATTCATATCTTTGATAGATGTCGCTCCATCGTCACTATAATTTCCGCGGCCTTCTTCAGCAAGTTCAATTTGACTTTGCAGCATACTATCGGCAATCGGCTGAGAAACGATCGAACCGATACCAAGCCCAAGACAGAGGCAGAGGGCGGTAATGACCAAAGACTCTGTTAATAGTCCTAACGCTACTTTTACTTTTTTCATTCCCATTGCTCTTAGAACGCCAATCTCATATTTTCTCTCACGAATAGACAAAACGGACAGTAAAATCAGAATAGCAGAACCAAGTACCAATACTACAATAAGGAATGTGTTTGTGATTTTAGCAAGACCTTCCACGGGACCGACAATCTTGTTATAGCTCTTTTCATCGGTGGACACCTTGTAATAGTCTTGCAGACCTTTTGCACGAACTTCTTTTTCAAACTCGCCGATAGTGGACGGGTCTTTTAAGACAAACTCTGCTTCAACCTCTGAATATGGGTTTTCCTGAAACAATTCAAGAGAAGTAGCAGTGTCAAAGCTTACCAAAATTTCATTATTACGATTCATCAATGCGTGTTTATAGGGGCTGCTATTCCCAATCATCGTAGTATCCGAAAAAATACCGACGATAGTAAGAGATGCTTCCATTGGTTTATTTGAAAATTCACTTGTAATCTTAATAGTATCGCCTAACGAAAGTTTATTTAACTCGGCGTACTGTTCACTGACAAGACACTCATTCTTGTTTTTATACATATGCCCCTCAGTAATCTTACGTAGTCCGTCATTAAAATCTTTACTTATATCATCTCTGCTGCTTCCGATTAACAGTGCTTTCGGTTCAGTTATTTCCAGTCCCTCCATTCCAACAGCACCACCGCCGCCGCTTTCTTCTTCATCAAAAGACTTCAAATCGACAGGGATAATAGGCAACGAGGTTGAAAGTGATTTACTTTTCAGCAAATTAGACTCTCCAAAAGCAATCTGCTGCTTTGCAGTCAGCGGCTTATACTCGCTCATTGGAATTGTCTTACTGGTATCGAAAGTAATATTAACCTCCGAGCCAAAACGGGATTTATAATCCTCAATAATGGTTTTTGTTGTCGTATTGATAATAATGGATACGGCAGTCGTAAGAATAATGGCAAAAATAATGACAGCTGTTAAAATGTTTCTGCCCTTATTTCTGCCAACATTTTTGATGGCATTTTTAATAACATACATATCGTTTGCTCCTTTTGCTTTTGATTTTATCAGTGACGGTTGCGCCTTCCGTCTTTTGATGTACCCAATATAGCAAACGGAATGTTAGGTTTTCGTTAGGTGAATAAAGAACGACAGGAAAAATTCCTGTCGTTCGTAAATCATCTTATTTGGGAAGCACCATCAAAAATTTTGAACCTACTTCTGGTTTGCTTTCAAGGGTTATCGTCCCACCGTGCTGCTCTACAATCGTTTTTACAAGCGACAATCCCAACCCTGCTCCCGCAGTCTTTCGGGAACGAGAAGCGTCAACCCGATAAAATGCTTCAAAAATAAGCGGTTGATGTTCCTCTGAAATGCCCACTCCTGTATCTGAAATTTCAATAGAAACAGAATCATCATCTGAAAAACTTTTTACAGATACTTTCCCATTTGGTCGGTTATATTTATAGGCGTTTTCAATCAAATTGTAAAAGGCGCGATAGAGCATACCTGCATTTCCTGTAACGGCGTTCTCCCGCAAATCAATCTCATAAGTGATATTGCATTTCTCATAGAGCGCAGAAATATCCGATAAAACAGTATCAAGCATTACATCCAACTCAATGCTTTCTGACATATTTTGATTGCCTTCTTCAGCGGAAGCAAGCATTAACAGGTCATTTACCACGCTCGTCAGTCTGTCCACGCTTTTCATAATAATCCCAGCGTTTTCTTTGTAATCCTGCAAATCGGCAGTTTCGTCACGATCAAGCACCTGAATACCCGCTTTGACAGTAGCAAGCGGTGTTTTCAATTCGTGCGCCGCACTTGCGGTAAATCGTTTTTGACGATTAAAAGCTTCCTCTAATCTTGACAGCATATGGTTAAAGCTGTCTGTCATCTGCCCGATTTCATCGTCTGCCTTTGCCTTTTTCAACCGTTCCGATAAATTATGCTCATCAATCAGCCGGATCGTCTTATTCAGCTCGTTTACCGGCTTGAGCGCTCGTCCCGAAACAAACCATACGGCAACTGTTCCTAAAATGGTTACAAATATGCAAAAATATATGCTCTTATGATCGAATAATTCTTTCTGTTTCTGAGCAGGGGCAGCGGGTACGCCTATCCCTAATTCACTATCTTCAATCGGATAAGATACGGATGAATTTTCTAATATCGGGTAGAGCATTTGCTGTGCATTATAAATTGAAAAAGCAGTAAAAGCACAGGAGTATATGATTAAAATAATCGCTGTTAAAAGGGTTACACGCCACCTAAGGCTTAACTTGGATAATAATTTCACATCAATCCTCCTCAATCAAATAGCCTTGTCCCCGAACGGTCTGAATAATCTCCATATCAGACACTTCGCTCAATTTCTTTTTAAGGGAACAAATATGGTATCTCAAAGCATTCGAGAATGGATCAAACTCATTATCCCAAATATGCTCAATCAACTGTTCGGAACTTACCACTTCATTTTTGTGCATTACCAGATATTCAAGAATTGCATATTCCTTACGTGGAAGATTAAGCGATTGACCATTATACGCTGCTTTTTTTAGCTTTGTATCAACGGCTATACCTTTTATTTTCAGTAGCGTATGTGTTTGCGTAAACTCTCTGCGGAGCAGATTTCGTATGCGCGCTTCTAACTCTCCAAAATCAAATGGTTTAATCAGATAATCATTTGCGCCTTGGTCCAAACCTAAAATGCGGTCATTGACTTTTGCTCTTGCAGACAGTATCAAAATCTTAGTACGATTGTCCGTTGTCCGTATTTTTTGCAGTACATCAATTCCGTCGGTCAGCGGCAAATTTAAATCAAGAACAATCAAATCATACTCGTTTATCTCATATAAATATAAGGCTTCTTGGCCGTCAAAAGCCGTATCCACTGCGTAGCCTGTTTTACGCAATCCTTTTGTTATGATTTCAGATAGCATTTCTTCATCTTCAACAAGTAATAATCTCATCTGCTTTCCTCCTCATCGGTTTTTACTTTATCATATCAAAAATAATGTTAGGTTTTCGTTAGGTCATAGCGCGATTGGCTTTATATCGCCTGTCCAATGGCTTCTCCGTTAAAATAGGAATAAGCCAAACACGCCCGACATTGATAATACCGTTTATGCGATTTTCCTTGCAAAGCCGCTGTACCCACCGAAGAGATACATTCCATTTTTCAGCGGCTTCCTGTGCGGTCATATATTCAAACATTTTTAACCCTCCCAAAGTGTATGTGTATATTATAGCCGTTTAAACGAACTATATCGAGTAAGGAAATATGATCATTTTATTCCCAGAAAATAGAACGGTAATGTAACACTTTTGGGTGTCAAAACGCCTTACTTAAGCGGATCACAGAGCATAAAAAAATGACAGATAGTTAAATCCCTACCCATCACGGTTTTACAATTATTAGCGTTACATTGTTTTATGCGTAAATGATTTCCCCGTTCACAATCTCTATAGAGCACGCCCGTATGTTGTTTATTCGCCCTGTCCATTCGAAGGCGTTTTCAGCCTTTAACTGTTCCGTGACCCTGTGCCTGCTTCATCTGTTCTATGAGCTTTTCAAAGCGATCCTGTGCCTGTCTGTCAATGTCGGCAAGGTAACCGTTCAGCTTGCCGCTTGGAGCAGATTGGTGTAAATAATCCTGTGATGTTTCTTTAAGTACCGCAAATGCCGCTGCCCAAATAAGCCTATGGGCTGTTCTTCTTCGGGCAATTCCAAACACGGTAAGTAACATTCGCCGTGTCTTTCATACCATAAACCATTCTTCTCATCAAAAATTCTGTTATCCATTCTGTTATCCTCCAAATGTATTGATTTTCCTACAAATTCAATCATTCTGGCTGACTACAAAGCAAAAGGGAGAGGCTACTTAAGGAAGTAGCCTCTCCCTTCCGGTGTCTTTTTGCTTCGATGAAAGGGAACCCGTTATGCCATCAACTGCGCCAGGATTTCCTCCGCCGCTTCGGCGGTCAGCTTCCTGGGATTGGTGACCGTACAGGGATCCTGCAGGGCGCTCTGCACAATAGAATCTTTCTCCCGCGCCAAATCCGCTTCGCTGACCTTGGCTTCCCGCAGGGTCAGGGGGGTACGCGTCATCTGCATCATATAGCGGATTTCCGCAATCAGGTTGTTCACCCCGGCGCGGACGGAAGGGGCGGGCAGCCCAATTCTGCGGGCAATCTGGGCGTATTTAAACGCCGCCCGGCTTGGTTCCGCGCCAAAATTGCCGTCCGATGACCAGCGGCAGCAGCATGGCATTGGCCCTGCCGTGGGGAATGTGAAATTTGGCGCCCAGCGCATGGGCAATGCTGTGGTTAATACCCAGGCTTACCGCGTCAAAAGCCATGCCGGCCAGACAGGATGCGGTATGCATTTTTTCCCGCGCTTCCAGGCAGCTTCCATCCCGGAATGCGCGCGGCAAATACTCGAACGCAATACAAAGGGATTTTTCGGCTAAAGCATCCGAAAAATCGTTTGCACTTGTGGAGACATAAGCCTCCAGCGCGTGCGTGATCACATCAAAGCCGGTGTCGGCCGTCACCGAAGGCGGCGCGGTCACCACCAATTCCGGATCCAATATCGCCAGGTCGGGGAGCAGTTCCTCGGACACCAGCGGATATTTGACCCCTTTGGCCCGGTCCGTCACCACCGCGAAGGAGGTCACTTCCGACCCGGTACCGCTCGTGGTGGGAATGGCCACCAGCGGAATGGGCTTGCCGGAAGCATGGCGGGCCATCAGTACCATGGATTTGGCAGCGTCAATAGATGAACCGCCGCCCAGGGCCACCACCAGTTCCGCGTCCTCCTGCTGAAGGAACTTTAGGCCCTGCGCGATCAGTTCGATGGGCGGGTCGGGCTTGACCTCGCCAAAAATGCTGACTTTTTTGCAGCGGCTCATCTTTCCCGCAATCCGTTCGGCGGTGCCGGAAGACACCATAAAGGGATCGGTGATGATGACGACATTCTGCCCCTCAAACTGGCTAAGGGAATCCAAAGCGCCCTCTGCAAAACGAACCTCTGTCTTGATTCTGAACTTATTCATTACGCCAATCCTTCCCTTTGGGCCGGCAAACCGGATGAAACGGTCAGAACAGAACGTCCACCTTGGCTGCGGCAAAATTCCGTTTCCACAGGGCCGACGGCTCCATGTCGGTCACAATGGTGTCCACGCCGGAAAGTTCCGATACTTGGACAAAGGAAATTTTATCGAATTTGGTGCTGTCCACCGCGAGTACCTTCTTTTTGGCCGCGCGGAAAAAGGCCTTTTTGACCTCGGCATCCTTCTCGTTGGAATCGGTAATACCCATTTCGCTGTCGATTCCCTTGCAAGAGCACACCGCCAAATCCACATGAAAGGTACTGATCATTTTTTCGGCCTGATACCCTACCAAAGACAGGCCGCCCTCCTTCAGGACGCCGCCGGTGGACAAAATATTCCAGTCGGTTTTATTGGACAGCTCAAGCAAAATCTCGATGGAATTGGTAATTAAAGTAATTTTCTTTTTTTGCAGGATGTTTTTGACCACAAACAATGCCGTGGTACTGGCATCCAGCACAATATAATCGCCGTCTTCGATCATAGAACCAATAATGCCCGCGATATGCTGCTTGCCCGACACATTGGTCTGCTTGCGCACGTTATAGGGTACGTCGATGTTAAAACTTTCGTTGCGCACGGCGCCACCGTAGGTTTTTTTGGCTAAGCCGTCGTTGTCCAGCTTCTCCAAATCCCGCCGGATGGTTTCCTCGGTCACATGGTACTGGCGGCTCAAATCGCTGACGATGACCTTCCCGTCCACCAGCAGTTTGGCAAGGATTTCGTTTCTCCGTTCGATCGCTAACATCTCGTTGCTCCATCCTATTTTTTCAGCCGCAGCTGTTTTACAGAATGCTCTGCCACAGCCCCGCGTCGGGATTTGGAATCACCGAGCTGTCGATGAACATGCCGTCTTCGCCGACTTCTGTCTTGGCGCGGTCAATGGCGGCCTGCACCGCCGCCACGTCGCCGGTCAGCATCATATAGGACTTGCCGCACATGCCGCGGGCAATGCGCAGCTCGATCAAATCCACCAGCGAAGTTTTGGCCGCCGCATCCGCCGCGACGATGATGGACGCAGCGGAGTATGTCTCCAGCACGCCCAACGCCTTGGCGTTCTCGATGGTGGTAGCGCCGTAAATGGCCGGGAAGATCGATTCGTGGGGGTTGCCCAGCACAAAACTGTCGATCAGATGCTCGCCGAACTGAACTTTAGACGCTTCCACCGAAGCGTTCACGGCGCTTAAGTCGCCGCTGACCAGCACGATATATTTGCCCGGGCAGACGGTTTGCGCCTCCAGAACCGTTACGTCGGCGGTCTTGATCATCAAATCCGCCGCCTGAATGCCGGACGATACCGTCTTGTATTCCACCATTCCAATCGCTTTACTCACGGAACATACTTCCTTTCCTCTCAATCAAATGCACGGTCACGCCTGGATCGTCACGGCCTTGTCGGTGACCTCGGTCACGGTGCCGGACAAAGAAGCATGTACAGGCACGCCAAGCTTGCCTTCCTGGACCTGACCGACCACCTGACCGACCCGGACCTTATCGCCAACTTTGACGGCCGCGGCCGTCGGAGCGCCGATATGCTGGCTCAGCATGATCTTGACACGATCGGTTTTTACGGTTTCGTCCACCAAGGGGGCGGGCACATTATACTGGGTCAGCCCCAGCCGGGCGGTCAGGCGCTGCATGGGGATCCGGCGGTATTCCCTCGCGCTGCGCACAGGTTCGGCCTGCACGCCCTGGGGGACCGGGATGCCGTTTTTACGCAGCCCCGCCTTGTATTCGGCGATCAGCGTCCTGGGCGAAAGGTCCTGGCCGCAGGCGTACATTTCACACACGCCGCAGCTGCAGCAGAACATGGTATCGATCAGCGGCTTGACGTTGCTGGTTACGCCGCTGGTAGCCGCGTGCATGAACGCATGGGGCTCGATGGGATGACCCAGCAGGTTCCGCGGGCATAAATCGGTGCACATTCTGCACTGGCAGCAAACCGACATCGCACGTTTCATATCGATGGAGGTCTTGCTGGACCGCTTTGCGACAATATAAGCGTTGCGGGGCATAACCAGCACCGCGTTGGAAGTCTTGGTAATTGGTTCAAACGGCGATACGATACGGCCGGTCATAGGGCCGCCGCTGATGTATACCGGGTCGTCGGTGGTAACGCCGCCCGCCATTTGGACCAGTTCTTCGGTGGTGATTCCCAGGGGGGCCTTCAAGGTGATGGGATTCTTGACCTCGCCCGCCACTGTGACGTATTTGTCCACCACCGGGTGGATACCCTGCAGCGCGTTATGTACATTGAGGATGGTTTCCACGTTGAACACCGTCACGCCGATGGAGATCGGGATGCTTCCCGGCGGAACCACGCGCTTGGTGGTTTCATAAATCAGGATTACTTCGTCGCCGGCGGGGTAAATCTCAGGCAGGATGCTCAGCTTCATGTCCGGGAACGAGGAAAGGTTTGCCTCGACCGCCTCTACCGCATTGCGGTAAGAACCTTTCACCGCGATGAGCACCTGTTTGGCTTCCACCGCCCGGGCAATGATGTCCAGCGTGCCAAGGATTTCCCGCGCGTATTTTTCCAATACCTGCCGGTGCAGCTTCAGCAGCGGTTCGCACTCCGCGCAGTTGAGGATGAGCGTGTCCGCACGCTTGTCCAGCTTCGCATAGGTGGGAAAACCAGCGCCACCTGCGCCAACCACACCGTTTTCCTTGATAATCCCTACTAATTCATTCAGTTCCATGCTACCACTACTCCAGTCCCATTCCGTCGTCTACGATCCCAACGATCGCGGCATCGATAGGCGCGTCGGTCAATTTGCAGCCGATACGCGCGGCGCTGCCCTGCGCGACAAGCACCACTTCTCCGATCCCCGCGCCAACATTATCGACGGCGACAATCCTGCCGTTTCCATCCGCCATCTGCGCCAGCGGCTGTACAATCAAAAACTTGCAGCCCACGAGCTTCTCGTTTTTTCTTGTGGCAACCAGGCTGCCGATAATTTTACCGACAATCATCGCTCCACCATGCC
>CABQAC010000040.1 GCA_902462035.1 uncultured Eubacteriales bacterium | reverse complement strand
TTTTACGGTGACGGCCTGTTCGGGGATAAACTTCGGCTCGGTCGTCATGATGGTCCGCCCCGCCGCCGATTGGGGCAGTTCATCCACCGCGCGTTCCCGGCTGAATTCGCTGTCGATGTTGGGGATGACCAAGGTATCCATAAAGCGCTTGATGAGGGTCGATTTTCCCGTCCGGACGGGGCCGACCACGCCAATGTAGATATCGCCCTTGGTTCGCTGGGCAATATCATGATAAATATTGCGTTCTTCCATATCATCACCATTTCTCCGTGCGCAAATCAGATTATCGGGAAAGAAGCCCGCCGTCCCTTCCACACGGAGAAGGGCGGCGGCGCGATTTTGGGCGATACCGGAAAAGAGCCGCGTTATTTCATGCTGGGAATCAACAGCATCATGCGTTTGTCAATCCGCTCGGCCGGCAAGTCGTTTTCCTCCGACACCGCGTCAACCGATGTGTTGTACCGGCGGGCGATATCCCATACCGTCTCGCCCGGGTCGGCGTAATAGATGGTCAAGGCGGACATGGAATCCTTGTTCTTGGGCTTAGATTCGTCGGGTTCCATGCTCGACAAGGCATACAGCTTAACAGTGGAGTAGACCGGGGCGTTCAGCTTTAACTCCACCCGTACCTCGATACCATCCACCCCGGAGAGCCGGTAGCTGGAGGTGATAACCGCCACGTCCGGCATGCAAAGAAAACCGTCGGTTTGGTAAGGATATTCTTTGGAATAATTGTAGTCCAGCATCCGTTCCAGATACTCGGGCTTTTCCTCGGAATTGATCACCAACATACAGACATTGACACGCCCGGAAAAATCCAGCCGGTTTTCCGATGGGGTAACGGTGGCCGATACCACGTCGCACCAGGTATCGATAATATTGACAATCCCGTTTTGGGGGATATCCACACTTCCCCTGCACAGGAAGGATTCCTGCACCAGGTCGGCGATCCGGTCAAAGGAAATCTGCTTTTTTTCGGTATCCAAGTCATAATCGGTCGAGTAAGCGTCGGTGATGACTTGGATTTGTTCCTGCCTGTGGGCGGTAGCGCAGACACACGCCCGCGCTTCAATCTCGAACACCTGACCGGAGTCGGCACCGTCCTGGTTGATTTTCGCTTCGGCGGAAAGCACTTCAAACCGCACATCGCATTCGCAGTCGTCGTACAGGCCGTCGATGTCCAATATTTGGCTGATGGGAATGGAGTATTCCATCACATCCAGCGCGCCGGTTTCCAGATCGGTGCAATACAGCAGTTTGATCAGCAGTTCACCCTTGGCGATCAGTTTGTTGGCGATGGCTTTATAATCGGTCAACACCGCGTGGGCGTCGCAGCGGAGGATGGACTCCGGCATGGCTTTGTTGGTATTGAGTTCCAAAACCTCGCTGATGGTAAAGTCGTGCTGGGCAGCGCCCACCAAGGTGCTGACCTCGGCGGGTTCTTGTTTTACTTGGATGCCGCAGCCCTCGGCACCGCTTAAAATTTCCTCCCGGCAACGGCTGAGCACCCGCGCCGTTACGGTGAAAGCTCCGTGGATGTCTACCCGGCGTTTGGTGACTGCCCGGCAGTTCACAAAATCCACGTGGGTGGATGTGAAAACCAAGGGAGAATCGGTGTCCGCTTTGATGTTGAAGCTGGTGGAAAACGCGCTGCTTAATTCGCAGTTGCGAACGCATCCCCCTTCCTCATCCACGTACAAGATTCGGACGAGGGTGGTTCCTTCCACGTTCAGGCGGTCGCCCAGGATCTGGCGCAGCGTTATCTGCGGCAGGATCTGGCACTTGAGAATGCGGGAAATGTCCGGGCAATAATCCGGCAATGTGATGTCCAAATCGATAGGCTGTTCCGCCCCGCCCTTGAACACTTCTCTATTGACGCATATTGCCTCTTGCATGGCCTTAAAGTTCATAAGAGCAATCCTCCCCTTTTCACGGTTTCTAATAATTTGTATTCGGGTCCGTCCTTTTTTATGCGAAAAATGTCCGGACCCCTGCAAGCCCATATTGCCGCGTTTTCCAGCCCTATCCGGCAGTTTCGGCCCCGCTTCGTCCGTCCCGCCCGGGGACCCATCGCGCCGCGGCAACGACGTTATCCCAATGGTATGTGCGGCAACCACAAAAAATGCCGTTTTTCCCGTGGATCAAGGGAAAAACGGCGCCCGGCTAGGGATGGGATTCTCAAAAGGTAAAAACAATCATAAATCTTCCGATTAAACACGCTCTTGCCCCGTTTGCCGGTATCCAGAGAACCCAGGGAACACAGAAAGTAATGAAAGTGCCGTTGCTGTACGCCGCCTTGATTCAGGCCGATATGAATCGTAGAATTGTTTTTGTGATTGAAGTTCCGCAGATTTGTTATATTTCAAAAAGAATGGTGTCTATATAGGTGAACGCATTGAAAGAACGAGGAAGTGAGAATATGACGGATGGCGAGATCGTCGAACTGTATTGGAAAAGGAACGAACAGGCAATCAAAGAATCAAGCCAAAAATATGGGGCTTACTGTTTTTCCATCGCCAACAATATTCTCGCAAATTGTCAGGATTCAGAAGAATGCGTCAACGACACATGGCTCCGGGCGTGGAACGCCATCCCACCACAGTACCCGCACCATTTATCTGCCTTTTTTGCGAAGATCACACGGAATCTTTCTGTGAACAGATATAAATTAAAAGCGACGAAAAAGCGTGGCAAAGACAATGTCACCGTTGCGCTGGAGGAGTTGGAGGAATGTACGGCATCTTCGGAAAACGTTGAGAAAGAATTTTTTCAGAATGAGATCAGCGACAGCATCAGCCATTTTCTTTATACGCTTTCGAAACGTGATTGTAATATCTTCATCCGCCGGTATTTTTACGTACAGTCGATCGAGGAAATTGCCGGGCATTATCACATGAAGGAAGCCCATGTGCTTGTAAATTTATCCCGTACACGCAAAAAGCTGCGGGCGCATCTGCAAAAGGAGGACTATATTCCATGAACCACACAGATCTATTTGAAATGCTCGGCGGGATCGACAGCAGCCTGATTGCCAGATGTGAAAATGACAAACCGAATGCGCCGAAACAGACACGGCTCCGATGGGGCGCGGCGGCAGCTTGTCTGTGCGTAATGGCTTTGTGTTCCATCGCATTACCGTTTATCCATCATACGTACAAAAACCCGGTGGTTGCCAGCAATCCGCAAGGTACAGCCGATACGTCCATCGCAGGCGCAGAACATCTGGTCAACATAAACGAACTGGAAAAAGCCCCTCATTTCACCACGCATCTGTTCTACCTGAATCCGGCTGACTTCGTATCGATGACAGATGACGAGCTTGTGGATTATTACGGGATAACCTTCAACATAGAAATTGCCGATTTCGCATTAACGTTACAACAGCAGAATCCCAACGCAGCAAATGGGCTTTACAAGAACAGCGAAGGGGGTGTTTATTACGATACCAATATCTTTGTTTATCAGTCGGCTGGCGGTTTTCAAAGGCTTGCCGTAACGCTCGGTAAGGCTTTTCATGCTCCGGGCTTTATCGCGCAATCCAGCAAGTATGAACATTCTTTGAAACAGTCCGAAATCAATGGCGTAGGCGTAACCATTTTTCATTATCGAAAGGATGGCAGTGACTGTTATCACACAGAGTTCCTGAACAATGGCGTTTCGTACCGGATTACCTCCTACAATTTACCGCTAAAGGATTATATCGAAGCACTTGCCTCGATTATCGCGGATAATTACGTTTTCAGCGGCGGTCCGGCAAGCGCCCGCGCCGCACATACGGCGGCCGGCTTTGTAGACACCGTGGACACAGCGGCAAACTTCATTACAATCAAGCCAGAGAATGCCTTTGACCCCGCCCTTGCGGTCTATCTGCCGGACGGCGAAGCAAGCCGCTATTCCCTTGGCGACAAAATAGAAATCCGTTATATCGGAAACCCCATGACCATTGGTACGATTTGGCCACAGCAGTTAAGCCGTATCACTGTGAGCAATGGTTAAATACAAAATACAGCAAAGGAGAAATGATCATGAAAAAAGCAGGTATGAGCTTTTTGACCTGCATCTTAGCGTTCGGTTTGCTTACCGGATGCAGCGGTCAAGATCAAAAAACAGCGGGAGCGGCGGCGATAGCGAAGGAGACAAAATCGCCCGTAACCTATCAAGCGCAAAGCGGAAACGCAGTAAGAACATGCGGCATCAGCAAACCGGGTTCTTCAAATGCTGATACAGCATCCGGCGAAGAGAATCGAACAATATCCGAAACAGCGGAAAAGCTTTCACCTAACGCGGGGGGCGACACGTACGGCGCCGTTTTTGGAATGCCCTGTGACACAGACAAAAACAAACAGAGCGTTGTTCCGTCTGTGAACGGCGAGCTTGATCTTGACAAAGATGGAACGATCAGCAAGACGGATTATCTTCTTTCCGGAATGAGCTGCGAGGACTTTGCCACCAAATTAGTTTTAAACGGAAATGTTGGAACCGCCGGAGAGGCCGAGCTCGTCATCAAAGGTGAAATCGCCGTGATGTGCGGTATATTCAACGGACCAAACGTCCGTAAATAGGCTTATTTTGTTGGCGAATATCAAATAACCAAAGCGACGGGGATGCGGGATCGGGTTTTGGCGCTTTCCAAACTCGGCCATATGGGCTGAATGCAACAAATATTGAAACCCTTTCATTTTAGACGCAAAGGGAGCGGGCAGCCAATGGCTGCCCGCTCCCTTTGTTATGTTCTTGTTACGCCTGCTGATTGGTTTTTTTAATACCGAACATCAATCTCAGTATCCCGCTGAAAAACTTCGGACTTTTTACCACAACAACTTTCATCTGACTGCACCTCCATCACCAGGACCGGTCAGCACCGGATCAATGCGACTCCGCAGGCGCCGAAGATGAAAGCGAGCAAAAAGATTACCACGCCGGATGAAAACAAGCAGGAACACAACAGTCCGGCCGCAAAAGCCAGCACGCAAGGCCCGCACCAGTTGCTTCTGCCGCATCGCCTCATATTCACACCACCCGTCTGTTTGACCCGGGAGCCGATCCCGTGTCTTATCCCTATAATATACAGGCGGCGGAATTTGGTTCCTATTTCTCTAAAACAAGCAGGGCGGGGCCTTTCAGGACCTCCACCCAGGCATCGGCGCCGCAGATGGTATTGCTGACGCCCATGGGGTATTCCGCTGTCAGCTTCAGCCGGTTCAGGGGATATTGCAGCCCACCGCCGCTTACCACACAAAACGGCGTGCCAAAGGGGAAAACCCCAAACCCCAAGCCTTCGCAATGGGGGAAATAAGCCTTTCCCTGGGCCAAAACCCGTATTTCGTGGTTTCCGTCTGCAAGAACGCCCGACGCATCCTGGGTCTGCAGGTACAGCAGGGTGGATAAATTTGCCATCGTATGGTCAAACCGTCCCCCCAATCCCCCAAGCAGCAAAAAGTCGCGGCAACCCAGCGCCAGCCCGTGGCGGCAGGCGGCAAAGGTATCCGTTTCATCCTTTTCGACCGGCAGCCGCTCCACACCGTACTCCCCTTCTGGCACCGGGCCGGCAAGGGAATCAAAATCGCCGATCAGGTAATCCACCCGCAGCCCCGCCTGCCGGGCAGCACGAAGCCCGCCGTCCGCACAAATGATATAATCATCCTGCCGGATAGCGGGCCAATCGGTATGTTCAGACGCCGGCGCGGCGCCGATCACTACGCACCGCTTTACCGGTTCTCCCATTCTTTCCACTCCTTCGCGCTTTCGTACATGGCCGTATAGCTTTCGTGGCGGCTTACGGGAATGCTGCCCGCGGCCACCGCCTCCAATACGGCACAGCCCTTCTCCTTGGTGTGGGAGCAGGATACGAATTTACATTTTCCCAGATAAGGTCCGAATTCCGGAAAGCACAAAGGCAGGTTTTCCTTGGGAATATGTTCGTTGCGCTCCAGGTCCAGGGAAGAAAATCCAGGCGTGTCCGCTACATAGCCGCCGCCCGGCACCGGAAACAACTCCACGCACCGGGTGGTGTGGCGTCCGCGCCCCAGCTTACGGCTGATTTCACCGGTTTCCAGGCCCAACGCAGGGTACAGGCCGTTGAGCAACGTAGACTTTCCCACCCCGGAATTGCCGGTAAACGCACTGATCCTGCCTTTGAGATAATTTTGCAGCATCGGGATATCCCGCCTGTCCGCCGGGGAGAAGGTCAGGCAGGTCAGCCCCGCCTTGCGGTAAATCTCCAGCAAACCGCCGCAGGCTTCCAAATCCGTCTTGGTGATGAGCAGCACCGGTTCTATCCCTTTATCCACCGCAATGGCGGTAATCTGGTCCACCAGGAAGGTTTGAAAGGCCGGTTCGCTGACCGATGCCACCACAAACAGCTGATCCAAATTCGCCACCGGCGGGCGCAGCAAACTGTTTTTGCGGGGCAGGATTTCTTCCAGTACGCCTTTGCCCTCGCCCTGGCAGGTCACCCGCACGCGGTCACCGGCCAGCGGAATCATTCCTTTTTTCCGAAATACCCCCCGCGCCTTGCACTCCAAAATGGTTCCGCCGGTTTCCACGTAATAAAACCCACCGATGCCTTTTCGCAAAAGACCGGTCTGTTCCGCCGCCACCCGCGGTCACCTGCTACTGGCGGCGGAAGACGTAACGGACGGCGAAGACGTAGGAGACGAAACCGCCGGCGGTATATAATCCGTTTGGCTGATCCGTTCGGCAACCCCTTCGGTAAAGTCCAGTTCGTATACCTCATATTCCCG
Organism: uncultured Eubacteriales bacterium; assembly: GCA_902462035.1. Classification (GTDB taxonomy): domain Bacteria; phylum Bacillota; class Clostridia; order Oscillospirales; family Acutalibacteraceae; genus CABQAC01. The sequence continues at coordinate 4,380 of CABQAC010000040.1, read as the reverse complement.
CCGGTCCAGCTGAATAACCACCCGCTTATTCCCCGTGCCGGAGAAAGAAAGGGCATACTGCCGGTTGGACAAGGAGGGATTGACGCTCTTGCTTTGGGTCTCGTCCTTGATGCCGTCCACATAAACGGCTACAGCGATATCGTTGTTTACATCGGGAAGCTCCAGCGTAATGCCGATATTTTTTGATTCGGGCGGAGGCGGCGTACCGCTGCTGATGGTCAGGGTGACGGTCTCGCCCTTATTCAGCGGCGTGCCGTAATCCGGGCTTTGGCGGATCACGGTGTTTTTGGGCTTATCGCTGTCCTCTACCTTAGGCTGGCCCACTTTAAAGCCTTTTTCCAGAATCATGCGTTTGGCTTCCTCAAAAGTTTTATCCACATAACTGTCCACAATGGCGGAGGTGCTTTCGGTTCCCTTGCTGACATACAGGATAACCGTGTCGTTTTTGGCAATCTGCGCGTTCTCCGACGGGGAAACGCCCACCACATAACCGGCGGCCGTATCCGAATCGTATACCTCCTGCATTTCGTAGCGCAGATCGTTGGCGGAAAGGTTGCCAATCGCCTGGGCCAAATCCAGCCCCACCACCTTGGGTACCGAAGTATATACCGCGCCGTCGTTGACGGTCAGAGTCACATCGGATCCCTTTTTGACCTCCTTAATACCGCCTTTCGGCTCCTGCTTCATAATTTGGCCGCTTGGTGCGCCATTGTCCGTAGTATGAAGAATGATAAAATTAAATTTATCCCCATCGCGTTTTTGCACTTCATCCAACATCTGGCCCACATAATCGGGCAAAAAGATGTCTTCCGCCGCTTCGTTCCGGGGCAGGTTGCGCAAAAACAAGATGGTGCCGAACACGATGGCGAATAGTACAAAAGCCACCGCCACGCCGGTGATGATCGGAATGGTGGCAACGCGCTCGGCGCGTTCGCCCTCTACTTCCGTTTCCTCCGGCAGCGGCTCCGAGATTTCCCCGTTCCGCACCGATTCGATTGCGTCCATATATTTGGTCGGCTTTTCATCCACAAAATACTGGTACTGGAACCGGATGCTGGGGTTGTTCTGAAAGCGCTGGATGTCCTCGATCATTTCCGCCGCGCTGCCATACCGCTGGGAAGGATCTTTTTTCATGGCCTTCAGCACAATTTCCTCAAGCCCCTCGGGAATCAGCGGATTGATATCCCGCGGATGGCGGGGTTCCGACTGGAGCTGCATAATCGCCACCGAAACGGCGTTTTCCGCTTCGAAGGGCAATTTTCCGGTCAGCATTTCGAACAGCATGACGCCAACCGAATAAATATCCACCTTTTCGTCAATAACGCCGCCGCGCGCCTGTTCCGGCGCTATATAATGCACCGAACCGATGGCTTTGTCGGTCATCGTCCGGGTTTCGCTGTTGGCAAACCGGGCGATGCCGAAGTCCATCACTTTGACGGTGCCGTCCTTCAGAAGCATGATGTTCTGCGGTTTTACATCCCGGTGTACGATTCCCTTTTGGTGGGCATGGCACAGCGCGCTTAGAATTTGCAGCGTAAAATGGATGGCTTCTTTCCAGGTGAGCTGCTTTTGCTGCTCGATGTATTCCTTCAGCGTAATGCCATCGATATATTCCATGACAATATATTGCAGGCGGTCGCCAAAGCTGACGTCGTAAACTTTGACGATGTTGGGATGGGACAGGATGGCGATGGCCCTGGATTCGTTGCGGAACCGGCGCATAAACTCCTCGTTGCCCAGATATTCGTCTTTGAGCAGCTTGATGCTGACGATCCGGTCGTCGATCCGGTCGTACGCCTTATAGACTACCGCCATTCCGCCGATGCCGATGATCTCCTGCATTTCATAACGGCCGTCCAGCCTTTTCCCGACAAAGTTCTCCATTTATTTCGCCTCCTGCGATTGGTTCGCGATGACGGCAACCGTGACGTTATCGCTTCCCCCGTTCTCGATAGCCCGCGCGACCAGCTGGTCAGCAAACTGATGGATGGGCGTGTTCGCGTATAATTCCAGGATTTCCAGCGGTTCCATGTGGTTCGACAACCCGTCGGAACAAAGCAGAAGCACCGCGTCCGGCGGAAAATCCACCTCATAATAATCCACATCCACCGACGCGTTAACGCCCAGCGCCCTCGTGATGATGTGCTTTTGGGGGTGCTCCCGCGCTTCTTCTTCGGTCAGCTGCCCCATATCCACCATGGCCTGGACCATGGTATGGTCCTTCGTGATTTGATCGATGCTTTTCCTGACCAAGAAAGCCCTGCTGTCGCCGATATTGACCAGGTGAATTTTATCATGGGCAACCAGCGCCAACACGGCGGTGGTCCCCATGCCGCTGAGCGCGGGATCCTGGGTGGAAAGCCCATAGATCGCGCTGTTGGCATTATACACGGCAGAGGTCAGCAAATTCCGGATAGAATTGCCGTTCATCTCGGCGCGGTAGCCGGCTGCCATTTGTTCTTCCAACGTGCGCACACCGGTCTCGCTGGCCACATTTCCGCCGCTGGCGCCGCCCATGCCGTCACATACGGCGGCCCACGCGGTCTGCCCGTCCAACACGGCGCCGGTCACGGCGTCTTGGTTGGTCTGCCTAACCTTACCGATATCAGTCTTCATGAAGAGTTTCAACAGAAGCTGCCTCCCCTTGGGTGATTTTCCGCCGCAGCTGGCCGCAGGAAGCGTCGATATCGGCCCCCAGCGTGCGCCGGACGGTAACATTGATGTGATGTTGTGTCAAAATGCCGCTGAAACGCTTCAGGCGGTCCCGCCCGCTCCTCCGGTAACCGTTTTCCGTCACCTGATTGACCGGGATTAAATTGACATGGCATAGGATTCCCCGCAGCCGCTGGGCCAATTCCCGGGCGCATTCGTCGCTGTCGTTCAAGCCGTCGATCATGGCATATTCAAAGGAGATACGCCGGCCGGTATGGTCAGCGTAGTCCCGGCACGCTTTCAGCAAAGATTCCACCGGCCATTTCCGGTTAACAGGCATGGTTTGGCTGCGCAGCGCGTCGTTGGGCGCGTGCAGGGAAACCGAAAGCGTCAGCTGAAAGTTCTTTTCCATCAGCTGGTAAATGCGGGCCACCAAACCGCAGGTGGACAGGGAAATATGGCGCATACCAATATTCATCCCGTCTTCGGCCGTGACCAATTCCAAAAAACGCACGACACAGTCAAAATTATCCAGCGGTTCCCCCATTCCCATCAACACGACGTTGGAAATACGGATTTGCCTGTCCTGCTGGGCCGCCTGAATTTGAGCAAGCATTTCCGACGGCGCCAGATTGCGGAAAAATCCCCCCAAGCCGGTGGCGCAAAAGGCGCAGCCCATCCGGCAGCCAACCTGGGTGGAGATACAGATCGAATAACCATGATGGTATTGCATTAATACCGATTCCACATATTCCCCGTCGTGCAGGCGGAACAAGTACTTTACCGTGCCGTCCAGCGCAGATATCAGCTTCCGCTCGATCTGCGCAGTATAAATCTGGTACCGCTCTTTACATTGTTGACGAAAATCCTTCGAAAGATTCGTCATCTCGTCAAAGGAGCGTACCCCCCTGTGCAGCCAGCCAAAAACCTGCTTTGCGCGGAACGCCGGCTGGCCCAACGACCGGAATTCGGCTTCGAGTTCCGGCAATGTCATGGACTTGATATCCCATTGTTCCTCCAAGAACATCAACCTTTCGAAAAAGCCGCGATAAAAAAGCCGTCGGTCCCGTGCCAATGGGGCATTAAGGTAACCTGATAAGCCGGTTCTTCCCTGCCCCTGGCAAAGCCGTCCGGCAAAGACAGATCTACCGCAGAAAAGTTTGGGTGTTCCCGCAAAAAGCGGGCCGCCACCTCGTCGTTTTCCGCCGGGTTCAGCGCGCAGGTCGAATATACCAGCATACCGCCCGGTTTGACCAAATCCGACGACCTGCACAAAACACGATACTGCATATCAGGCAGATTGTCAAGTACGGCGGCCGGTTTGCAGCGGATCTCCGGCTTGCGCCGCAGAATTCCCAGCCCTGAGCAGGGAACGTCGCATAAAACCCGGTCCGCTTGCCGGTCGCTGTCCCCATGAAGCGCGTCCCGCACTTCGGTGTGCAGATTCGTCAGATGCAGCCGCGCCGCGCCGTCGCGGATTAGCTTGGTCCGTTGCTCATATAAGTCGTAAGCATAAACCGTCCCGCGGTTTTCCATGCCCTGGGCAATGGTGAACGATTTTCCGCCGGGGGCCGCGCACACGTCGGCCACCGTCTCCCCCGGCCGCGCGCCGACCAAGGCGCAGCAAACCTGCGACGCCGCATCCTGCACATGAAACAGTCCGTCACGGTAAGCGGGCAGCCGTTCGACCGCGCCGGTCCCATCCAAATCCAACGCTTCGGGCAGCCG
>CABQAC010000039.1 GCA_902462035.1 uncultured Eubacteriales bacterium | reverse complement strand
ATGGAGCGGATGACGAGGCTCGAACTCGCTACCTCCACCTTGGCAAGGTGGCGCTCTACCAGATGAGCTACATCCGCACGCCTTTATTCTGTTGGTGTGCAGGAGATATTATAGCGCGACAAGCTCTGTTTTGTCAAGCTGATTTTTGATCGGTTCAATTCGTATAAATGCCGGCGGGCTTCTTACACTATTACTGCCGAATCATGAATCCGCGAGAATTCATTTGATTTTTTACAGTCCTATGGTAAAATATAACGTGGAGGTGAAGGCGATGGCGTACGACGCGTTTGCCGGGGGTATTGAGCCCGGCGGTCTGCGTACCAGCAGCGAAATCAAACTGCTGGTTTGTTATTTATTAAAAAGCGTGGACTGCGGCCTGACAAAGGGTTTGATTTTAGATATCATTCAGGACAATGGTCTTGCCAACTATTTTGAAACAACCAACGCAATCGCCGATCTGGTTTCAACGGGGAATCTGGACGAGGCCCAACAAGACGGCGAAACGGTTTACCATCTGACCGAAAAGGGTTCGCTGATTGCGGATACGCTGTCCGAGTCTCTCCCCCGTTCGGTGCGGGACAAATCGGTACGCGCCGCTTTGCTGTTGACCACACGCATGAAAATGGAGCGGGAAAACAAGGTGGAATTTACCCCGATTGGCCGCGGATTTCAGGTAGACTGCCATGTTTCGGACGGAGAAAGTGATATGATGTGTATCAGCCTGCGTGTCCCGGACATGCTGCAGGCCAAGTTGATAAAAAGAAGATTTCAGGAGGATCCGGTCCTTCTGTACAAAGGAATCATCGCGCTGCTGACCGGCGAACAGGAACTGGTGCAAGATGTGTTTTGCCATATGCAGGCGAAGGAAGAAGACAGATGAGGTATTTATGAATCAAAATGAATGGACCCAGGCGCTGCGCGACTACTTGGAAAAACAGGGAGACCGCGCGGTGGATCCCGCCAAAGCGGCTCAAGCCATCGGATGCGGCCAGGTAAAGGATTTATTGGAAGCCGCGCGGCAGTTGGAGCAGGATGGCTGTTTGGTTTTTACGAAAAAAGGCAATTTGATGAGCGCTAGTGCGGCGGGCTTTTGCGCTGCCCGTATCGTATCCCAATCCCTGCGGTTCTCTTTTGCCAGGCCGGAAAATGGCGGCGCGGACGTGTTTGTTCCCGCGCGTAAAATGCAGGAAGCCATGCTGGGGGATTTGGTGCTGCTAAGCCATATACAGGAGGAGGCGAAAGGCCCATCCGGCCAGGTAGAGCGGGTTTTGAAAGAAGGCTCCCACATGGTGACCGGAACGGTGCATAAAGACCAGATTGGTTTTGTGCTGAAACCCGACGCCGCGTTTCGATATGAGCTGCCCATCCGCCGCAGCAAGGAGTTTAAATTCCGGGACGGCGAAAAAGTGTTCGTGGAATAAGAAAAAAGACGCCATCCGCGCCGAGGTTACCAAAACTTATGGCCCGGCGGACAGCGCAAAAATTTGCGCCGACGCCATCATCGACGCAAATGGAATCGTGGTACCTTTTTCGGAAAAAGCGCTGCAGGAAGCGGCTAAACTGAAAAAAGACGGCGTGCGCAAAAAGGACTTAAATAACCGGCTGGATTTGCGCGACACGCTTATTTTTACCATTGACGGCGCGGATGCCAAAGACTTAGACGACGCCATTTCGGTCGAGAAAACGGTCAAGGGATGGAAGCTCGGGGTGCATATCGCCGACGTTTCCCACTATGTGCGGGAAGGCACGGCGCTAGATACGGAAGCTTTTTCCCGGGGGACTTCGGTTTACTTTGCTGACCGGGTGATTCCCATGCTCCCCACTGATATTTCAAATGGGATTTGTTCGCTCAACGCCGGAGAGGACAAGCTGGCGTTTTCCGCCTTGATGACCTTGGACACCGAAGGCAAAATCGTGGATTACGTTTTTCGGAAATCGGTAATCCGCTCCAAAGTCCGCGGGGTTTATTCAGAAATCAACCAAATTTTCGGCGGTACCGCCGGGGACGAGCTTGTGGCAAAATACCGCGAGGTAGCAGAACCTTTGGCTGCGGCGCGGGAGCTGGCGATTGTATTAAAACAGCGCGCCCGCAGGCGCGGCACCATGGATTTGGAAAGCAGTGAATCCCGTTTTGTGCTGAACGATGACGGCGTATGTATCGATGTGCTGCCCCGCCGTAGCGGCGAAGCGGAAGAACTAATCGAGCAGATGATGATCACCGCAAACGAAGCCGCCGCCGCTTATGCGCGTTCTTTGCAGATTCCTTTTGTCTACCGTGTTCACGAAGATCCTTCGCCCGACCGCCTGGAAGCCTTGGCCGCTTTGGCAGGGGTTTTAGGCTTTGATACCCGGCGCATGAAAGCGGGGGTGCGCACGGCGGATATGGCTGCGCTTTTAGAAAAAGCCCGCAGTACCCGTTATTCCCGCGTAATATCGCATCAATTGCTCCGCACATTGGCCAAAGCGCGATACGACGGTTCACCCATTGGGCATTTTGGGTTGGCCTTGGCGGATTATTGCCATTTCACCTCCCCCATCCGCCGCTATCCGGATACGGCGATTCACCGGATTTTGACCGATGTGGTCAATGGGGTTCCTGTCAGGGAAATTCGAAAGAAATACGAACGCTTCGCTCAGGAAGCGGCGCGCAATTCCTCGATGTGCGAGGTGCGCGCCATGAACGCTGAACGAAGCGCAGAGGATTGTTATATTGCGGAATATATGACCGCTCATTTGGGCGAGACCTTTACCGGATCGGTCAGCGGCGTGACCGAGTGGGGTATTTACGTGCAGCTTGACAATACGGCGGAAGGCTTTATCCGGGCCGACGCGTTGCCCAAGCGAATGGAATACGATGGGTCCATCACGTGGAAAGAGCACGGTGGAAACCGGAAAATTACCATTGGCGACCCTATGACCATTGTGGTTGCCGGCGCCAATGTGGCGGTGGGTCAAGTCGATTTTATTCCGGCGCCCGAAGCACCGTGACAAAACTGTAATCGTCAATATTCTATTTTAGCGTTATATATCCCGGTTTTCGCTTATAATGGACGATAATTCCCAGCGTTTTATTCCGAGTAATCTTCCAGCACGCGGATTAAATCGGTGTCGCTGGCCACTTCGATTCCCCGCTCCAGCAAAGTCTGGTCTGCGGCGGGCAGGTCGGTCAACTTGGATTCTAGTATTTGAAAGGGTTTGATTTCGCCATATTGGAACACGGCGATCTGTCCTTCGTAGCTGCCCACAATATACTTGGGCGTTACCGCAGACGAGACCGGCGGCTGGGATGACGGTTCGCCGGAATTGGCGGCTTGTATGGCAGGCACAATCCATAAGGTTACCGCCAGGCAAATGGCGATAAGACAGCACGCGGCGATCACAGACTTTTTCAGCATCGATTTCACCTCGTTTTTAGTATGGGATTGGCGTGTGATTTTTATACATGTTCGCGTATCCATCATCGAATAAACGGCGTTTAAAACGTCAAGGATATGATCATTGCAAGGAGGCGATTCAGGCGTGAAAAAGACGGATATAAATCGATACACGCAGGAACCGAAACAGCCGCCGGTAAATCAGCCGGGCGCGCATTCTGGCGCGGCCGTTTGGAGCGTTACGAAAAAAGTGCTCGGCATCTCGGCCAAAACGCTGCTGAGCTTGCTGCTGATTCTTTTTGTAACAGGCGTGATTGTTGGCGTTACCATGTTGGGTTATGTACTGTCGCTGAGCGACAGCAAGGTGAATTTTGACCTGAAGACTTATAAGTATATCGAAACCAGCCATGTTTACGCCAATAACCAGAACGGCGAGCAAGTCGAAGTCGCTACCCTACACGGCGTTGAAAACCGAAAATGGGCGGATCTCAACAACATTCCCAAAAACCTGCAGGATGCGGTCGTCGCCATCGAGGACAAGCGTTTTTACGATCACGACGGCGTGGACTGGCAGCGCACCACTTTTGCGGTGGCAAACCTATTTTTTAAGATCCGGAGCGAAAAGCAGGGCGGTTCTACCATTACGCAGCAGCTCATCAAAAACATCAGCGAGCAAAACGAAGTAAGCATTCAGCGTAAACTCAAAGAGATTTTCCGCGCGCTCAACCTGGAAAAAGAGTACTCCAAACAGGAAATTTTGGAATCTTACCTGAATATTATTCCATTGGGCTGCGGCGCATATGGCGTACAGGCCGCTGCGGAAACGTATTTTGGTAAAAACGTGTCGGAACTCAGCTTGGTGGAATGTGCCTCCCTGGCAAGTATTACGAAAAACCCTTCCCAGTACAATCCCCTTTATAACCCCAAAAACAACAAAGCGCGCCGTAACGAGGTACTGTACAATATGCTGGAGCAAAACATGATCTCCCAGGCGCAATACGACGAGGCTGTTCAAGCGGAACTGGTGTTAAAAAACACCTCCACCGATACCCCCAGTTCTCTGAAAATCAACGACTGGTACACCGATATGGTCATCAACGATGTTATTGAGGACTTAATGAACCAGCTGAATTTAAGCAAAAGCGCCGCCACCAATCTGATTTACCAAGGCGGCCTGAAGATTTACTCGGCGGAAGACATGGAGATGCAGCATATCTGCGAGGAAATTTATCTGAACGGCAAGTCTATGCCCAAGGATCAAAAGCTGCAATCGAGCATCTTCGTGATGGATTATGCCGGGCGCGTGATGGCAACGGTGGGCGCCCGCGGCGAAAAGAAAGCAAACCGGCTTGAGAATCTGTCTACCGATACCAAGCGCCAGCCGGGTTCCGCCATCAAGCCCCTGTCGGTATATGGTCCGGCTGTGGAATACAATATTCTGGAATGGTCGACCCCCGTGGAGGACGCCCCGGTGGCCGAAATCAACGGTAAACCGTGGCCGCGCAACGTGTACGGTTATTACCGCGGCTTCCTGCCCGCTGCCAAGGCGCTTGAAATATCGGCCAACGCCTGCGCCGCCAACGTGGTGAACCAAATTGGAATGGAGCGTTCCTTCTACTTTTTGCGGGATAAAGCCCATATCTCCACAGTATATGATAAAATCACCATAAACGATAAGGAATTTTCCGACATCAACCTTTCTGCGTTGGCTACCGGCGGTATGACCGAAGGCGTGACGGTTAAGGAGATGACGGCCGCATACGCCATGTTCGGTAACGGCGGCAAATACTACGAACCCTATTCCTATTACAAAGTTCTGGATCCTGACGACAATGTGCTGCTGGATAACAGCAGCCGCGTGTTCGAACAAACTTTGTCGCTGGAATCTGCCAATGTGATGAACAAAATCCTGCAAAACGTCGTAACCGGCGACGAAGCCACCGCCGGCGCGGCCAAAATCAGCGGATGGCAGGTTTATGGAAAAACCGGCACCACAACCAACAATGTTGACCGATGGTTTATGGGCGGCAATCCTTATTGTGTGGCCGGTGTGTGGATCGGCTACCGAATTCCCAAACGGATCGAAGGATACAGCAACATTGCTGTCCCGGTTTGGCAGGAGGTCATGAAAGCATACCTGCAGGATAAGCCGGTGAAGGTTTTTGATACCACCGGTATCGAGGAACTCAAATTCTGCGTGGAATCCGGTATGCTGGCGACTTCCGATTGCCCGGATAAGGTTGGCGGAAAGACAAATATCCGTTCAGGATGGTTTAAGAAGAGTTCCACGCTTGGACCTTGCGAGCTGCATTTGGGAAATACCTCGGAGGAACCGGTGAGTTCGGAGCCGCCTGTTTCCAGCGAACCGGAGGAAGAAGATGAGCCTCCCGTTTCATCCTCCTCTTCTCCCCCATCCTCTGCCGTATCCAGTCAGCCATCTTCTAAACCGGATGGAGTTTCTTCGGTGGGAACGACTGCTTCCACAAAACCGGCTGCATAAACAAACTTTAGGTTAATAGGCGGGTTTCACAGATCGGGCACATGATCCCCCTGTGGAACCCGCACCTTTTTGGCAAAATTGCACGAAAACAAGCCGACGTATTACTTAACATAACGAAATTGAGAGCAATTTTGATTATGTGTGAGATAATTTTAAATATTGGCAAAATATTGCGAAATATCAAGTTATACTGCTCTTGTTGACGCTGAAGACCCATGGTATAGTGTTCTTTGTAGCAAAACACTCGTGTTTAGGTGGTGGACACACTTGGGAAAAAGCAAATTTTTGCTAATCGATGTAACGGTGTTGCCCGACGTCTTTGCCCGCGTCGTTCACGCAAAGCAGCTGCTTGCGGCTGGAAAGGCCTCCTCTGCCGCCGAGGCCGCCAGAATGGCCGGGATATCCCGCAGTGCCTTTTACAAGTATAAAGACGCGGTTTATGCCTACAACAGTGAAACAAGCGCGACGCGAATGATCTCGCTGTATGCGCTGCTGCAGGATAAGCCGGGGGTTTTGATGTCTGTTATTTCCGCTTTTTACAATGTGGGCGCCAATATTCTGACCATCAATCAGAACATTCCCATCTCTGGTTTGGCGCCGGTTTCGATTTCCGCCAATATTGAACAGATGAAAATCGGCGTGGACGAATTGGTAGAGCGGTTGCGGCGCATTTCCGGTGTCAATACCATTGAAAACATCTCCGGCAATTAAAAAGCCGGGATTTAAATTTGCAGTGCAGAAAAGGAGATTGTTATGGTACAGGTCGCAGTCATGGGGCACGGCGTGGTCGGTTCCGGCGTGGTGGAATTGCTCGCATCCCACCGGGAAAGCATCGCTTCCCGCGCCCGGGAGGAAATTCGCATCAAATACATTCTCGATTTGCGTGATTTTCCGGACAGTCCGTTCGCGGACCGCTTCGTGAAGGATTTTAATGTGATTTTGCAGGATCCGGAAGTGAAGATCGTGGTGGAGGTCATGGGCGGTTTGAAGCCCGCGTATGATTATGTAAAGCTGTGTTTGGAGGCCGGAAAAAGCGTTGTGACCTCTAACAAAGAATTGGTGGCCGCAAAGGGCGCTGATCTGCTGAAAACCGCTTCCGCGCATAATGTGAACTTCCTGTTCGAGGCCAGCGTGGGCGGCGGTATTCCTATCATCCGCCCCTTAAGCCAGTGCCTGGCCGCCAACGAGGTCTGCCAGATAGCCGGTATCTTGAACGGTACCACCAATTTTATTCTGACTAAGATGATCCGGGAACAAATGTCCTTCGAGGACGCGCTGGCGCTCGCGCAGAAACTGGGATATGCCGAGCGGAACCCGGCTGCCGATGTGGAGGGGCATGACGCATGCCGCAAGATCTGCATCCTGGCATCTTTGGCTTTTGGAAAGCATGTGTACCCGGAACAGGTGCATACCGAGGGGATTTCGAAGGTAACCCTAGCAGACGTGGAATATGCCGCTTCTATGGATAGCGTGATAAAATTGATCGGCTATACCAAACCGCTGAACAATGGGAAGATTACCGCGTTGGTGGCCCCCTTCTTCCTGCCCAAAAGCAGCCAGCTGTCCAACGTGGACGATGTGTTCAACGCCATTATGGTTTCCGGCGACGCAACCGGCGACGTACTGTTTTATGGCAAGGGGGCGGGAAAAATGCCCACAGCCAGCGCTGTGGTGGCCGATGTGATCGACTGTGTGAAGCACTTGGACGCCAGAAAGTATTTGGATTGGTCCGAGGGTTTTGCGGATTATGTGGAAGATTACCGCGATACCGAGACCCGGATGTACTATCGTGTTTGCTGTACGCCGGAGGTCCTGTGCGCGAAGCTGCGGGACCTGTTCGGAAACGTAACGGTTCTGTCCCGCGCCGGCGCACCTGCCGGCGAACATGCCTTTGTGACGCCTTTTAAAAAGGAACGCGACTTGTTGGCACAGGAAGAATTGCTGCGGGCCGAGGGTGCTCAGATTTTGAGCAAAATCCGCATCGGATCTTTTTAATACAACCGGGAGAGGGAGAACATGATAAGAGTAAGGGTGCCGGCGACCAGCGCCAACCTCGGCTCTGGCTTTGATTCGCTGGGTTTGGCGCTCAGCTTGTATAATCAGGTTTGGATGGAGGAATCAGACGGCATTTTCATTTCCTCACGGGACGGGCTTGCGGTCCCGCAAGACGATTCCAACCTCGTTTATTGGGCGGCCAAAAAGCTGTACGAGGAATGCGGTACGCACTTCCCGGGGCTGCGGCTGGAACAGGAGAGCAGCATTCCCATGACCCGCGGGCTGGGCAGCAGTTCCGCATGTATCGTGGCGGGGTTGTTGGGGGCGAACCGGCTGCTGGGCAGCCCCTTCGGCACCAACGATATCGTCAATCTGGCCAATCGTATCGAGGGGCATCCGGACAATACAACCCCAGCCGTTCTGGGCGGATTGGTGGCCTCCGCAGTGGAAAATGGACGGGTTTACAGCGTGAGTGTGCCGGTGGCGGAAAAAATCCGTTTTGCCGTGCTGATTCCCCCATTTGAACTCAAAACCGAAGTGGCCCGGGGTGTGCTGCCCCAAGAGGTCTCGCGGGAAAACGCGGTTTATAATTTGTCGCGTTCGGCACTCATCACCGCTTCCCTGTTTTCCGGCAGTTTGGAAAACCTGCGGGTTGCGGTTCAGGACACGCTGCACCAGCCCTACCGCGCCCACTTTATTCCCGGGATGGAGCAAGTGTTCCGCATAACCTACGAGCTGGGGTCCTACGGTACATATATCAGCGGCGCCGGCCCGTCCATCATCGCTATTATCGGGGAGGATGTGGCGGAAACCTTCCGCCAATACGCGATCCCGCGGCTGGAGGAAAAAGGAATTCTGGACTGGCGTTTGGAAATCCTGAGCAACGATACCACCGGCGCGGCTGTTTATATCGACTGATTCGAAAGGGTGGAACAAAAGTATGAGCTTAATTGTGCAGAAATTCGGGGGCAGTTCAGTCGCCAATGCGGAAAGGGTTTTCAATGTGGCGGATATCGTGACCTCCACCTATCAAAAAGGGCATGACGTCATTGTAGTCGTATCCGCGCAGGGCGATACCACCGACGACTTGATCGAAAAAGCCAATGAAATTAACCCCGACGCTTCAAAACGGGAGATGGATATGCTGCTGACCGCTGGGGAACAAATATCGGCATCACTGCTGGCTATGGCGATACAAAAGCTGGGGTTTCCGGTGATTTCGCTGTTGGGCTGGCAGGCCGGATTCCAGACCAATACGGTTTACGGCAGCGCGCGCATCAAACAGGTGGATACCGACCGGCTGAAGTCGGAAATCGCCAAGCATAATATCGTGGTGGTAACCGGATTTCAGGGCTTGAACCGCTACGACGATATGACAACCCTGGGCCGCGGCGGTTCCGATACCAGTGCCGTTGCCATTGCAGCTGTGATGCACGCCGATTCGTGCCAGATCTATACTGATGTTGAAGGCGTGTTTACCGCCGATCCCCGCAAGGTTCCCAACGCCCGCAAACTGGATGTGATCTCTTATGACGAGATGCTGGAATTGGCAACGCTGGGAGCGCAGGTTCTCAACAACCGTTCGGTAGAAATGGCAAAAAAATACAACGTGGAGCTGGAGGTTTGCTCCAGCCTGAAGCGTGTTCCGGGCACAATTGTGAAGGAGGCAGGAAAGATGGAGAAAATGTTGATCAGCGGTGTGGCAAAGGATGCCAATGTAGCGAGAATTTCGATAGTGGGCGTGCCGGATGAACCGGGAATCGCGTTTAAGATTTTTTCCCTGCTGTCGGCCAAAGAGATTAACGTGGACATCATCCTGCAGTCGGTTGGCCGTGACGGAACCAAAGATATCTCCTTTACGGTTGCCGCCGCGAATTTAAAGGCCGCTATTGCGATTCTGGAGCCCGCCATGGATGCGTTGGGCGCCAAGGTTGTGTACGACGAGGATGTGGCAAAAGTGTCGATTGTGGGCGCTGGCATGGAAACCCACGCGGGTGTGGCGTCCCGGATGTTCGAAGCTTTGTACAGCGCCCAAGTCAATATCCAAATGATCGCTACCAGCGAAATCAAAGTGTCTGTCTTAATTTCCCGCAGCGATGCGGACCGCGCGGTTTCCGCTATCCACAACGCTTTTTTACCGGAATTATAAATGATAAAACAACAAAAAAGAACGGCTGAATTTCAGCCGTTCTTTTTTGTTGCATGAGTGTCATCCTATTTTACAATTCGCCGTTCTCGATCGCGGAAATTTGAGCGATTCTGCGGGCATGGCGCCCCCCCTCGAAGGGCGTGTTCAAAAACAGCCGAACCAATTCCACCGCTTTTTCCGGGGTTACCACCCGGCCGCCCAGGCAAAGGACATTCGCGTCGTTATGACGGCGGGTATATTCGGCGCTGTAGGCGTCGGAACAGCAGGCGGCCCGGATTCCTTTGACCTTGTTGGCGGCAATGGAGATACCGACCCCGGTGCCGCAGAACAGCAGACCTTTTTCATAAGTGCCCGCAACCACCGCTTTGCACACTTTAGCGGCAATCGGCGCGTAATCCACCGATTCCCCGTTAAACGTTCCAAAATCCTTATATTCAATATGGTTTTGATCCAAATATTCTTTGACGGCGTTTTTCAATTCAAAACCGCCGTGATCACACCCAATGGCTATCATTTCAAAGCATTCCTTTCTTGTTTGGATTTATTGATTTTTCTTTTTCTTCGCCAGTTCCCGCTCTGCCTGGGGCGGACGCAGGTAAACCGGCGTTAATTGTTCCGCCAGGACAAAGTTTCCGTTCCGGTAACGGCGGAGCGCCACCAGCCCGGCCGAAGAGGCCCGCTGGTACCGCAGCCCAGGCGGCGCTACGCTGCAGCCTGGCAACCCGAGCAGCCGGTAGGCCAAGGCGGCCCCATCCCCCGCAAGTAAAACCGGCGCGTTTTTTTGTTCGATTTCCGCTTTAAGCTGGTCAAGTCCAATGGCACGGTCTTCGGTTTGCCGTCGGACCATTCCCCCGCCGCAACAGAAAAACGATTGATAGAATTGATTGCAGCGCGCGTCCATCACCGCGCAAACGGTTACGTCTTGATCCCGGAACGGTTCAGCGATGGCTTCCAAGGTGGATACCGCCACGCACGGCTTCTGCGTGTCAAACGCAAGCCCTTTGGTTGCGGATACGCCGATGCGCACGCCGGTAAAGGAGCCCGGACCGGTGGTGACGGCAAACCCGTCGATTTCCCCCAGGGAAACGCGGGACAATGCAAGCACTTGCGCCGCCATGGGCGCAAGTGTTTGGCTGTGGGTCAGCCCGGCGTTGCAGTAAGCCTCGGCCAAAATGGTTTCGTCCTCCAGAATAGCGGCGGATGCCGCCGCTGCAGAGGATTCTAATGCCAAAATTTTCATGCGGGACCTCCGTTTTCTATGGTAACGACCCGGTCGTTCTCCCCTTCCCCCTGCGCCAACGTGATGGTTATAGCGCCTTGGGGCAGCGCTTGCTCGATGTTTTCACTCCACTCGATCACAAGCACACCGGTATCCAGATAATCGAAAAAGCCGGTGGAATAC
>CABQAC010000038.1 GCA_902462035.1 uncultured Eubacteriales bacterium | reverse complement strand
GCGCGAGGCGCTGGAGGGCTATGGCGTGGACTGCACTTATGTAAGCCAAAGCACCCGAAACGGGACGGGCGTGGCGGTCATTACCCGCTGCGAAGGGGACAACCGCATTATCCTAAGCCCCGGCGCCAACCACGAAATGCAGGGGGAAGACGTGGAAGCCATCCTCGACAAACTAGGAGAGCCCCTGGATGTGTTCATGACCCAGTACGAATGCGACGGCCGCGCGGTGATCGATGCGCTGGCCGCGGCAAAACGGCGCAGGCTGTTCACCCTTTTTAACCCGGCGCCCGCTAAGCCGATTCCGGCGGAAGCATACCCGAACATCGACCTGATTGTGGTCAACCAGACGGAATGCGAGTTTCTGACCGGCCTCTACCCCAACGATTTGAACAGCTGCCAAAGCGCGCTTGGCCGTTTTAAGGCCATGGGTGTCGGCAGCGCGATCATCACCCTGGGCGAAAAAGGCAGCATCTGCCGTATTCGTGACGATATCGTCCAGGTGGACAGCTATTCCGTGCCCAACGTGGACACCACTGCCGCGGGCGACGCCTACATCGGCGCTCTGGCCAGCGCCCTGGTGCAGGGGAACGACCTGGCGGAATGTATGCGGTTTGCCACCAAGGCGGCGGCTCTGACCATCACCAAACAGGGCGCCCAACAGTCCATTCCCTACCAAAACGAAATTGACGCTTATTTTAAGGAGGAAGCCAAATGAACAAAAGGCCCATCATCATTGATACGGATCCCGGCATCGACGACGCGGTGGCGATTGCCATCGCCTTGTTCAGCGAGGAACTGGACGTCCGCCTGATCACCACCGTGGCGGGGAATGTGTCCCTGGACAAAGTCACTTACAACACCCTGCGGCTGCTGAAGTTCTTCCAAAAGGAAGTCCCTGTAGCCAAAGGAGCCGCCGCCCCTTTGATCCGCCCCCTGGAGGATGCCAGCAATGTTCATGGGCTGAGCGGCATGGAAGGATTCGATTTTGAGGAACCGGACGATCACCTGCTGTTAAAGGAGAACGCGGTGGAGGCCATGCGCCGGGTTCTTATGGAAAGCGATGAACCGGTCACATTGGTGCCCATCGCCCCCCTGACCAACATCGCCCTTCTGCTCAAGGTTTATCCCGAAGTGAAGGAACATATCCGCGAGATCGTCTTGATGGGCGGTTCCGCCGGTCGTGGGAACAAAGGCGTGATGTCCGAGTTCAACGTGGCGACCGACCCGGAAGCCGCCAAAATCGTATTCGACTGCGGGCTTCCCCTGGTCATGGCCGGACTGGACGTGGGCTGGAAGGCGCTGGTTCTGCCCGATGACAGCGCAAAACTGCCCCAACTGGGCGAAGTGGGGCGCATGTCTTACTGCCTATTCCAAAAGTACCGGGGCGGCAGTATGAAAACCGGGCTGAAAATGTACGACAGCTGCGCCATGGCCTATCTTCTCCAGCCCAGCATGTACGAGCTGGTAGAAACCTGTGTGGACGTGGAATTATCCGGCAGTATGACAGCCGGCTGCACCCTGGTGGATTTGAAGGGCTATTTGAAACGCCCCAGCAACGCCAAAGTCTGCATGGATATTGATCAAGAGCAATTCCGCGCTTGGTTCTTAGAGCGGATCGGCCGCTGCATTTGATTGTTCTTCCCTTTTGGGAACGATTCGATTATAATTTAAAGGAGGCAAGACTATGCCCGCTGTCATCATGTACGGGTCGGCACTGGCCGCCGTAGCGGTCGTCGTGTTCATGCTCATCAAAAAAATGGACATCAAAATCACCCTGCTTCTTATGGGTGTGGTGCTGATGTTCATCGCCATCGCCATGGGAAACGGCATCGCCGTGAAAGATTTTGCCAGTACCGGCGCGGTATGGCTGGATCCCCTGAAAGCCATTGCGGATCAATTCAAAAGCACGTTGAGTTCCGCCGGGTTCATCATCCTCATTCTGGGCGGCTATTCCGCCTATATGAGCGCCATCGGCGCCAACGAAGTCACCGTCAGCGTGCTAACCAAACCCATCGGCCGCATCAAATCGGTTTATATCCTTGTTCCCGTGGTCTTTCTGCTGGGCAACCTGCTTTCGCTGGTTATCCCCAGCGCGTCTAACCTGGCAATCATCCTGCTGGCCACCCTATTCCCCGTGATGGTCAAGGCGGGTATGAGTTCCCTGACCGCCGCCGGCATCATCGCCACCACAGCCACTGTCATGCCCACCCCCTTGGGATCCGACAACGTGGCCATTGCCGAGGAACTGGCCAAAACCGCCCAATTCGCCGGACTGACCCCTACCGATTACGTTTTTCGGTATCACGCCATGATCTCCATTCCCACTTTGCTGGTTATGGCGCTGGCCCATTACTTCTGGCAGAAGCGCATGGACAAGAAGCTGGGCGCCGGCGGCTCCGGAGAATTGGAAGGCGTCAAAGAGGTCAAGGCCATTGACGGCGGCAAGCTCTTTAAAACCGTATACGCCATTTTGCCCCTTCTGCCCATCTTGCTGCTGATCGCGGTATTTGTGGTTCAGTCTTTTACCAGCTTGAAGATCAATATCAGCGTGGAAGTGGCAACCCTGTTCTCCTTTGTAATTGCCCTGATATGTGAAATCGTCCGGCACCGCAAGCCAAAGGCGGCCTTGGATGGCACCGAAACCTTCTTTAAGGGCATGGGCGGCGCAATGCCCATCGTGGCGCTGCTGGTCGCCGCTTCGGTTTTCGTTACCGGTCTGAAGTCCATCGGTCTGATCGACGCTTTGCAGGACGCCATGCTCGGTATCCAGGGCGGCGGGCTCGGCTTTGTGCTTCCGCTTATTCTGGTAGGGCTGACTGCACTGATCGTCATTCTCAGCGGCAGCGGCACTGCGCTGTTCTTCGCCATGGTGCCCCTGATGGTACCGCTGGCGGCAGCGGCCGGTATCAATGTGCTGGCCATCAGCCTTCCCATGGGCCTTGCCGGGAACCTGCTGCGCGCCGTATCTCCGGTGAGCGCGGTCACCATGATTGTGGCAGGTTCGGTAAAAAAGAGCCCCATCGAAGTGGTCAAGCGAACGTCCTTCCCGATGATTGTGGGCACAGTGTTTATGTTTGTATTGTCCATGATCGTTTTTCTCCCCATGAAATAATCAAAAAAAAGGTCCGCAGGGGCAGTCTTTGGGCTGCCCCTGCTTTCCGGTTTTTAGACGCGGACGTAAAGGAGAGATGATAGCGCCATGAGCGTGACCATCAAAGACATCGCACGGGAATCAGGCATGTCCATCAGCGCGGTTTCTCTGGTGCTGAACGACCGGCCGTGCCGGATTTCGCAGGAAAAAAAGGAGCAAATACGGCAAATTGCCCGGCTGCACCATTATGAGCCCAATCAGGTTGCCCGTAGCCTGGTTACCAAAAAAACACGGATGCTGGCGCTGATTTTGCCGGACATCGAAAATGCGTTCTTTTCCTCCCTTGCCAAACGGATTGTAAACCGCTGCCGGCAAGAAGGCTACCTGCTGATCATCGCCAATTCCAACGACCAGTACAGCCAGGACCGGGAATTGCTGCGCAATATCGCCGCGCGGGGCGTTGACGGACTTTTTCTTATTGCCAGCAACGAATCGTATCTGGATAACGCCGCCCTATTAAAAGATCTTCAAAAACTGCCCATCCCCTACGTGATGGTGGACCGGGTTTACGATGGCTTTGCGTGCGACCGGGTACTGTTCGATAATGAATTGGGCGCGCGTTTGGCGGTACGCCACCTATTGAGCATGGGGCATACCCGCATTGGGTGCGTGTCCAATATGGAATCGAACAACGGGCGGGCCCGTTTGCAGGGGTACCGGAACGCCCTGCGGGAAGCGAATCTCGAATACACGCCCGCCTATGTGGCAAAGGGCGATTACCACTTTGACAGCGGGTTCGCCGCCGCCCAAGCCCTGCTGCAAACCGATGTCACGGCCGCCTTTGTGGGAAACGACATGATGGCCCTTGGTTTTTTAAAATATTTATATAACCGCGGTTTGCGGGTTCCGGAGGATTTTTCGCTGGTCGGTTACGATAATTCCCTCTCCCCATTTGTGCTGGGGGTTGCGCTTACATCCGTGGCACAAGATCCCCAGCTTTTGGGCGAGGAAGCCTGCCGGCTGCTGATCGATAAGCTGCGGGAAAAGAACGCGGAGCCCCAGGCCGTCTGTTTAACGCCGGAATTGGTGGTGCGCAACAGCGTTCGCCGTTTAACCAAGCCGGCGCCCTGAACATCTGTGTTTCTTCCCGCAGGCCAGGACGGTTTTAATTTGCCACAAATGCGCACGGCGTTAGGTTTAGGAGAAAAAAGCTGAGGACAAATTGGGTAATGGCGCCTTAAACGGCGCCTGACTCGTTATAATATCTTGTTTTGATTATTCCTTTAAAAGTTCCCCTTCAAGCGGCTTTGCGGGGTTGTTGAAATATGGCAAGGACTTTTAAGGTATAAATTCAGACAATAAAAAATACCCAGCCACGCCTTTCAGCACGGGTGGGTATTTTGATGAAAAAAGAAAAAGGCCCAGCCAAATTAGGCCGAGCTTTCTTTGCCGGTAAACTTTTTGAAAGCCGCTTACGGCGACTTTGCCGAACACGCCACCGGTGTAAAAAATCGTGCTCGGATAATCCTAAAATGGTGGAGCATAGCGGGATCGAACCGCTGACCTCTACACTGCCAGTGTAGCGCTCTCCCAGCTGAGCTAATGCCCCAAATACTCTTGCTTTCTGACAGCTTTTATACTATATCATATTCACTGCCACAATGCAAGAGGGTTTTTTCATTTTTTTTGCACGGCCATCGATTCCACCCTGGCCCGCTCCGGCGTGACATAAACGGTCTGGTAGGCGTCGTAAATTACCATGCCCGGCTTCGCTCCCTGGGGCTTCCGGACATTGCGCGCCTGCGTATAATCCACCGGCACTTGGGACGAAGCACCCGCATGGCTGTGATAGGCGGCGATTTCCGCCGCTTCCCGAATCGCCTGCGCGGAAGGCGCGCCCGACGGTGCGTTAAGAATCACATGCGAGCCCGGGATATTTTTGGTGTGGAACCAATAATCCTGTTTACCGGCGGTGCGCAGCGTCAACTGGTCGTTCTGCCGGTTATTCCGTCCCACATAAACCGCGCATCCATCGCTGGTACGGAACTGGAGCGGCGCGGCGGGCGCAGCGGGCTTTTGTTTTCCCTTGGAACGCTTCAGATACCCCTGTTCGGTCAGCTCCTGCCGGATTTCCGCCAGGTCCCGCTCGGAGGACGCCCTGCTCAGCGCGTCGAACACCGTTTCGAGATATGCCAGTTCCTCCTGCGCCTGGCGGATTTGGACCTGCAACATCTGTTCCGCCGTCTGCGCGCGCCGGTATTCCTTGTAATACTTCTGCGCATTCTGCGCCGGGGACAGAGCGGGATCCAGCGGGATCCGCAGCACCGGCAACTCCGGTTCAAAGTAATTTTCCACCTCGGCGTTGGCGGAGCCCTTTTCGAGCCTGTATAGGTTCGCGTTGAGCAAATCGCCATAAATGCGCCACTGCTCCCTATCGGCGCATTGCGCCAGCTCCACCTGCTGGGCGCTGATCTTCCGGGACAGTTTGCCGGTGGCCGCGGTCAGCAGCTTAAGCAAATCCATCGAACGCGCCTTCATCCGGTCCAGGGTGTCCCGCTCCGCATAAAAAGCGTCGAGCATGGCAGAAAAGGAGTCAAAGCGGGAGGTGGCTGCCGCCAAGCCATATTGGGTAATGTCCAAGAACGAGACATCCATCGGCTTGCCCTCCAAATCGCATACCATGACCGCATGGGCGTCTCCACATATTAGCTCTTTCAATCGGTTTAGGAAGAAGACAAGCCGCTCCCATTGTTCCTGTTCCATGGCGGCAACGCGCGTTTCCCCGCCGCGGCACACCTGGGCCTGAAGCTCCCGGCAGACAATGGGCGAAAGCCCTTGCAGGCAGCCAAGCAGCGCTTTGGAAAGATCCGCGTCCTGCCCCTGGCGCAGCCTGCTGGTAATTTCCTCTGCAGTGGTTTGCAAGATGTTCAGCTTATCCTGCGCCGGGGGAAGCTGATACGCGAGTCCCGGCAGCACCAAACGGGCGGAGGACATTTCAGCGTCCACCCGTTTGATGGAATCCACCACGCGGCCGGCATCATCCACCAGGATGATGTTGCTATACCGGCCCATAATCTCCATCACCAAGCTGTTTTGGACGATGTCCCCCAGCTCGTTGACGCATTCAAAGTCCAACGCCAGCACCCGTTCCAGCCCGGGCTGCCGCAGCGCGGTCAGTTTTGCGGAATTCAGCCGCTTGCGCAGCAGCATGCAAAACATAGGCGGCACGGCAGGGTTTTCCGGCGAGACGTTGGTCAGATGAATACGCGCGCTGTTCGCCCGAGCCGAAAGCAGCAGGCGGGCAGAAGCATTTCTTCCGCGCATTACCAAAATCAGTTCTTCCCGGGATGGCTGGTATACCTTTTCTACCCGTGCGCCCAGCGCGGTCCGGCCGATTTCTTGTTTCAGTTGATATAAAAAAGCACCGTCCAATGCCATAGCGTTTTCACCCTTTCAATCAAACCGGAACGTTTTCCTGGGTTTCTATATCCCTTTCGCGAGACAGCCCGGCAGCGAAAAGGCCGATTCCCTGTAAAAACATGATGTTTGTCATCCGTTTAGCAATAGGTTAGGGGGTCGGGATCCGCCCCGGAACGGATCAAAGATAACGTCGGGAATGCCTGTTCCAGCTGGAGGGCCAGCCCCTCCACCAAAATCACCTCTGTGGCGTAATGGCCCGCCGGGACCAGCGTAATTCCATTCTCGCGCGCGTAGAGCAGCTCGTGATGCTTGGCTTCGCCTGTCACAAAAGCGTCCGCCCCCGCGCGAACCGCATCTTCCACATAGTCCCCGCCCGCGCCGCTGCACAGGGCGACCTTGCGTACCGGACGGCTGCCCGCCACGTAACCGCATTGATCCAGTCCCAAACGTTCTTTTACCAAAGCGGCAAACTCGCCGGGCTGCCGCTCCCCATCCAGCGTCCCCAGCAGCGCCTCGGCGCAGACGGTATGCAGCGCGTGGTTTTCGAAAACATCGAACGCCGGTTCTTCGTAGGGATGGGCGGAACGCATGGCGTCTATCACATTCTGCCGGTCCGCGCGGGGACAAATCATCTCAACCCGGCTTTCCCGCACGGTTTCCCGAGCGCCCACACTGCCTAAGAAAGGCGTCGCGCCCGGTCGTGGGAGAAAGCTGCCCTCCCCCTCGCAGGCAAAGGAGCAGCCCTCGTAGCGCCCCAGCGTTCCGCCGCCGGCTGCGGACATGGCATCCGCCACCTGCCGCGCGAACGCGGTGGGAACAAAAACCACGATTTTATCGTACGGCACAGAAGAACGCACCCGCAAGGGCGCCGTATGCCGCAAGCCCAAACAATCGGCAAGCATTTGGTTGACGCCATTGGCGGCCATGTCCAAATTGGTATGGCTGCAGATGGCCGCGATGCCGTATTTCGCCAGCCGGTAGGGCACGCTGTCCGCCGAAAGGCGCCGCAACGGGCGGAAAATAACCGGATGGTGGCTGATGACAAGCTGGGCGCCCGCCCGATGGGCCTCTTCCACCACATCCCCAGTGATATCCAGCGCCACAACCGCCTTTTCCACCGTTTGGTCTTCCCCGCCGACCAACAGTCCTACGTTGTCGTAATCCATCGCGGTTTGAAACGGCGCAAAGCCGTCCATCCAATCGAGTATCTCTTTTACCCGGATCATTGCCGTTCCTCCTCGCCTTTTTCCAGCCACGCTTCCACATCCCGTATCGCCGTGCGAAGCGGCGCGGCGCGGTCTAACGCACCGGTCACCTCCGCCCCCCGCGCCTGGTTGCGCAGATGGCGTAATTCCCGTTGCGCGTAAGCAGCCGACGGTTCCGTGTAAGCGAGCGCGCCCAAGTACGGGTAACGGGCGGGCACCGCCGGGATCTCCCCAGCGTAATCCGCTTCCATTACCGTATAAATCCGGCCCGCATCCCGGACCGCACGTTCCCGCCGCAAAGCAAACCCTTGTTTTCGCAGCCAAATACGCAGTTCCGGCGCTGCGGACATGGGCTGCATCACCAGATGAATCCCCGGCGCTTTGACCCATGGCGCCCGGGACAAAATACGGGCTATCAGCTCCCCGCCCATTCCGGCGAGCACCAGCTGGTCCGCCTCCCCCGGCGCTAAGGCGTCAAGGCCGTCGGATAAACGCAGCAAAACCTGGTCCTCCACCTCATACCGGCGCACGTTCTCCCTGGCGCGCGCCAGGGGACCCTCCCGAATATCCAGCGCGACGGCTTTGGAACAAACGCCGGTCTTGACCAGCCAAATGGGCAGATAGGCGTGGTCGGTGCCCACATCGGCCACCGCCGCACCGGGATAAACAGCGGACGCGCAAAGCGCCAGCCTGGAATTGAGCTGAAACAACGGGCGCATGCTCACAGACGCACAACCCCTTATGTAAGGTTTAGAACACAAACCGCCCGGACCGAAATCCGGGCGGCGGCACGAGTCAACTGTTTTTTGCCAGATGCTCGTTGATTTTGACGACCAGTTCGTCAGCATCCACACCGTGGACCATGCAGGCTTCCTCCACCGTCTCCCCGCGGGATGCCGGGCAGCCTAAGCAGTGCATGCCCATTTCCAGGAAAAACGGCGCCGTGGTTTTGTCCATGTCCAAAATATCGCCGATAATCGTTTCTTTTGTAATCTGTGCCATTTTCATACCTCCTAGCTGTTACAATGCTTTTATTATAATCCCCCAAAAGGCGCAATGCAATACCACAAAAATAGAAAAACGCCCCGGAAAAACCGGGGCGTTCGACCAGCTGAGAAAATTATTCTTCTCTCATCTTCGCAAAGCATTCGCTGCAGTAAACCGGGCGGTCCTCGCGGGGTTTAAAGGGAACCTTCGCTTCTTTGCCGCAAGCAGCACACTCGGCGGTGTACATCTCACGCTCAGGTCTGGCAGCGTTCTTGCGGGCATCGCGGCAGTTCTTGCATCTTTGGGGCTCGTTCACAAAGCCTTTGGAAGCATAGAATTCCTGTTCGCCAGCGGTGAAAACGAATTCAGCGCCGCATTCTTTGCAGGTGAGAGTCTTGTCTTCGTACATTTGATTTACCTCGCTTCGGTTAATAAGATATTTGCCCTTGGACGGATTTGGACCGACGCCTTTGTGGAAACAACGCTCTACTTAAGCTACATGGGCATATTTAACGGCATACGCCGCAATTGGCATTTTCCGACTCGCCCGACACTGCCTTTCTCAATTTGCGCCGAATGCGCTGCAACGCGTTGTCCACCGACTTTTCGGACAGGCCCAACGTCGCGGAGATCTCCAGATAAGACCGTCCGCCGAGATAGAGTTGAAAGACCCTATGTTCCAGATCTGACAAAACCTTATCCATCATGCCAAGGACCGACTGGTAATCCTCCCGGTCGATCAGGCGCTCTTCGGGATCTATAATCATATGGGGAGGCAGCAGGCTTTCCACATACCGGCCGTCCGCCGATTGATCGATGGAAAACATCGATTGGGCGGGCATTTGTTTTTTTCGGCCAATTCCTTTAATCACGCTAAGCATTTTGCGCTCGACACACAAAGACGCATATGTTTTGAAACTGGCGCCGCCGTTTTGTTGAAAGTTCCTGACCGCGTTGAGAAAACCGATGGTTCCTTCCTGATACAAATCATCGCGGTCCACGCCCAAACCGGCAAATCGAAACGCTTTTTTTTGAATCAGGGGAAGATATCTGCTTAGAAGTTGCGCGAAAGCATCTTCATCGTTGCGCCTAGCCTGTTCGACCAGCCGCTCGTCTGCTGCTTCCGGCCCATTGGGGTACATTTTCATACCACCTATACCTTTTTCACAGATTCTGGTTTTATCTTAACTTAGAATCGAAAATAAGTCAACTGTTTCTTGAAAAATTTTATTCAAACTGCAAAAATAATCCACCGCTCCCAATCTGCAACGAAAAAGAAACGGCAGGCCGCTGCCGTTTGCAGCTTATCGCCCGCCGTTTTTGACAATTTAGAAGATCAGGGAATAATCTGGCCGTACACCGTGCCGGCGATCCCGGCCGCGTTGGATTCGTCAGTATCGATATGCATGGCGGCCGCAAACTTGGGGCTGACCCGGACCACCACGTCCCCAAAGGTTAAGCTGCGCTCCGCGGTCTGCACCGCAACAGAAACCACCTGTTTATCCTGCAGGCCGAATTCCTTGGCGTCATCCGGCGTCAGATGAATGTGGCGCTTGGCGCAAATAACGCCGCAGCTGATTTCCACTTCTCCTTTTGGTCCTACCAGCTTGCAGCCGGGGGTTCCTTCGATACAGCCGGATTCCCGGATGGGGGCGGCGATCCCGACTTTGCGGGCATCGGTCAGCGCCAATTCCACCTGGGTGCTGGAACGCACCGGGCCAAGGATCGAAACGTTCTTAATTTCGCCCTTCGGGCCGACTACGTCCACCCGCTCGTTGCAGGCAAACTGCCCGGGCTGGGACAAATCCTTTTTATTGGTCAATTCCGTTCCCTCGCCGAACAGCACGGCCAAATCGGCAGCGGAAAGATGAACGTGGCGCGCCGAGGTTTCCACCAAAACTTTACTCAACTTCCAGCATCTCCTGTCTTCATAATTTTTTCATTTTCATTTTACTGCGTTTTGCAGCCTTTTTCAACTGTTTTTGGCCTTTCCATAAAAATCGGCTGGCGCCGCGCGCGGGGGTGTGGTATCATAGAGTCAAAATCTATGATTTTGACTCTATCAAGTTTTCTGTCAGAACTTCGTTCCTTTTGCCGCTTTCGCACGATCACATAAAATGTTTTACCATGGAATACAGTAAGGAGAATCTAGGATGTTCAAAGATTGGAGTGCCCTGGAGCAGGAATGCAAAGCGTGCTGCAAATGCGGATTATGTGAAGGCCGCACCCACGTGGTGTTCGGCGTTGGCAGCCGCACAGCGGAGGTCATGTTTATTGGCGAGGGGCCCGGCATGAACGAGGATTTGCAAGGCGAACCCTTTGTCGGCAAGGCGGGGCAGCTGCTGGATAAAATGCTGGCCGCGGTGGATTTGAGCCGCCAGCATAATATTTATATTGCCAATATCGTCAAATGCCGGCCGCCTCAAAACCGCGACCCCCTGCCCGAAGAGCAGGAGTCCTGCTTGGAATGGCTGCGCAACCAGACCGCGCTGATCGCGCCGAAGATTATCGTATGTTTGGGACGGATTGCGGCCGCTAAACTGATGGATTCGGAAATTAAGATTACCAAACAGCACGGCCAATTTATCCAAAAAGGGAACGTGCAGATGATGGCCACCCTCCACCCCGCTTCGTTGCTGCGCAATCCGGGCCAAAAGCCCGGCGCGTTTGAGGATTTTTTAAAGCTGCGGGAAAAAATTTTGGAATGCTGCGACCACACCTACCCCCAGGGGTATACCTATTGATCCAGGTCCATGCAAATTCCATACAAAAAGGGTGCACGGCTTTTGCCGCGCACCCTTTGC
>CABQAC010000037.1 GCA_902462035.1 uncultured Eubacteriales bacterium | reverse complement strand
GATGGACGGTGTTTTTGTGCCGAACCTGACCATTGGCCCGGGCGTGGTACAGTGCTTGCGCCCTTATACCAAACTGCCCTTTGACGTGCATTTAATGATCGTCCACCCGGAGCGGTATTTAGCCGCGTTCGCCGGGGCGGGCGCCGATTATCTGACGGTCCATTGGGAAGCGGAGGCGGATATTCGCCCGGCGCTGCGGCAAATCCGCGCCCTGGGGCTGCGCGCCGGTCTGTCTATCAAGCCCGGCACGCCGGCGGAATCTATTTTCCCGGTGCTGGAACTGGCGGATTTGGTGCTGGTGATGACGGTGGAGCCGGGTTTCGGCAACCAAAAGCTGATCGAGCACTGCTTGGATAAGGTAAGGGAAATCCGGCGGGAGGCCGTCCGCCAGGGCCTGAAACTGGAAATTTCGGTCGACGGCGGGGTCAACCCATCGACCATCGAACGGGTGCGGGCTTCCGGCGTGGACTTTGCCGTGGCGGGCAGCGCGGTGTTCCAATCGCCCGATATGGCCGAGGCCCTGCGCCTGCTACGGGGAACGGAGGATGCGCGTTGAGATTGTTTTTCGGCCGAGGGGTAGCGGTAGAAAACCTGAAACGCCCCACGCTGGAGGGCAAGATTGAAACATTGCCGCCCAGCGGTTATATCGCGGTCCCGCTGACCACCTATGGCAAAAGCGAGCTCGAGACGACGGTGCGGGTGGGACAGGAAATAAAAAAATTCGCCCCGCTTGCCATGAGCAAAAGCCAAAACCACTGCATTGTCTCCCCGGTTACCGGTACGCTGGAAGGGGTAGAGGTCATGGAGCATCCCCTGCTGGGCCAAATTCCCTGTGCCGTGATGGGGGTCAGCAAGGATGATGTTGTTCCCAAACCGTACGGCCGGCTGCGGGACAAGGATTTAAACCGGGAAAAAATAATCGCGGTGGCCAAATGGGCGGGTATTGTGGATGAGTACGACGGCAAACCCCTGTACCGCAAATTGCGGGAATACGCCAAAAGCGGTGTGCGGCTGGTTGTGGCCAACGCGGTGGACGATACCCCCTATATTTCCAGCGGCATCGCGACTTTGCTGGAACGAAGCGAGGAAGTGGCGGATGGGCTGGAGCTTATACGCAGTACCTGCCCGGACGCGGAACGGCTGATTGCGGTATACCATCCGGAACATTTTCCCGCCCTGCGTAAAATGAACAAGATACAGGGGATTTCGGTATTAAAGGTGCGGGGCAAATACCCGGTTTGGCCCACCCTGAGCAAATACCTGGAGCATTATGGAAAGACCGAGCGCGTCGGCGTGCAGGCTTGCGCCGCATTAAGCCGGGCGGTGCGCAAGGGCGAGTCCCAATGCGACTGCGTGGTGACGGTGGCGGGGGACGGCGTTAAGCGCGCGCGCAATTTGCGCGTGGGCTTGGGCACCCCCGTTTCTCACATTTTATACAGCTGCGGGCTGTCCCGCAAAACCACCCGGATTATTCTGGGGTCAGCGCTCAACGGCGTTTCTATCGAGGAGATGACGGTTCCCCTGGTTGCCTCGTGCCGGGGAATTTTGGCTTTCCAGGGGGACATGGGGCCCAGGGCTTGCGCGTGTATCGGCTGCGGCCGGTGCGTAGATGTTTGTCCCGCGGGCCTTTATCCCGGCATTATCGCCAAGCTGCACGAACGGGGAGAGAAGGACCAGGTTCGCCGGTACGGTGTGGAACGCTGTATCGGCTGCGGCGCGTGCAGCGCGGTTTGCCCCTCCCGGCTGGAGCTGTACGCCATGATTCAGAATGATCTTTATGAACTGGAGAAGCAGAAGGAACAAGCGGCCCGCGCGGAAGGAGAGGAAGAATCATGATCGCGCTGAAAAAGGGTATTACCCCCCACTACCGCAGGAGCGAATCGGTGCGGGAAATGATGGCGGACATGCTGATCCCGTTGGCCTTGCTGCTGGTCATTCCGGTGGTCAACCACGGCGCCCGGCCGCTGGTGGTGGTGGGTATCTGCATGCTGACCTGCCTGCTTTGCGAGGTGGTGTTCTGCCTGTTCACCGGGCACGATGTCATGGTTTCCGACCTGTCCTTTGCCGTGACCGGGTCGATTGTGGCCATGCTGCTGCCGGTTAACGTGCCCTTCCGGGTGGCGGTAATCGCCTGCGCTTTTGCCGTTTTGGTTGTAAAAATGCCTTTCGGCGGCACTGGCCGCGCGCCCTTTAATCCGGCGGCGGCGGGCGTCGCTTTTGTGACCTTGTCCTTCCCAAGCCTTGTTTTCTCCTACCGGGATCCGTCCAGTACGGTTGCCATGCTTCCCTTTGCCTCCTCCCCTGTGGCGGAGACTGTTTCCTCGCCTGCGGCGCTGCTGCAGGAGGGGGCCCGCCCCGCTTTGCTGCAGGAAGAAATGCTTTTGGGGCATTTTGCGGGGCCTATGGGCGCCACCGCGGTGTTGGTGATTGCGGCCTGCGCCCTTTACCTGGTGTTCCGGCGCTCCGCCAGGTGGGAAATCATGGCCAGCTTTGTGGGCGCGTCGGCATTGTTCGCGGCGGTTTTTCCGCGGCTTAATACCGGAAGGCTGGATTCGGTCCTGTTTGAACTGCTGTCCGGTTCGCTGGTGTTCTGCGCGGTGTTTATGGCAACCGAGCCGTCTACAAGCCCCAAAACGCCGCTGGGGCGGTGTTTGTTCGGTTTTTTGGCCGGTGTGACGACCATGCTGTTCCGCTATTACGGCGTGTACGAACAGGGCGGGTGTTTTGCCTTGTTGCTGGTCAATGCGCTTTCCTCCTCCCTAGACCGGCTGAGCTGGTGGATCGCCGACCGGACCGAAGGACGGAAGCCGGTTTCGGAAGGGGGCGCGGCGCGTGACTAGAAATTCCCGTTATACCCCTGGGATGCTGGGGCATCAGCTGGGCAACGGCATATTGGCGCGCAACCCGGTGCTGGTGGCCGCCATGGGGATGTGCCCGGTGGTAGCGGCCGGTGTGACGCTGAAAAACGGCGTGGCGCTCAGTATTCTGCTGGGTGCGCTGTTGGTGCCGTCCTGCGTGCTGTCTTCGGTTTTATACCGGCGCCTCCCCCGCTGGCTGCGTACGCCGGCCCTGGTCATGGGCGCGGCGGTTCTGTACGCGGGGGCGGCATGGGCCCTGAGCCGTATGACTTATAATATGCCGGCTGCGTTGGGTATCTACGCGCCCATTATGGTGGTCAATTCCATCGTCATCTCCCGTTCCGAGCAGTTTGCCGCCCGGCATACCGTTCTACCCGCGCTGACGGACGCGGTTTCCAGCGCGCTGGGCTTTTCCGTGGTGGTGTGTTTTTGTTCCGCGGTGCGCGAACTGCTTGCTTTCGGCACCCTTTGGGGGAAAACCGTCTTGTCCGGTTATCAGAGTATTTCGGCGGTGGCCCTGCCCTGCTTCGGTTTTGTGATCTTGGGGTACTTGGCCGCCGCGGTCAAGGGGATCCGCCGCAAACGCGAAAGACGGCGTAAAAAGCGGCTCCGGGCCACCGTGCCCGAAACAGGCCGGAAGGAGGATGCGGAATGAGACTTTTCGGCCAGATGATGCTTTACGCGCTGTTGGGCGTGTTCGCGCAAAATTTGGTGTTTACCCGGGGCGTCGGTTCCAACCGGCTGCTTCGGCTGGTCAAAAAGCCAAAGGATATGGGGATCTGCTGCGCGCTGATCACGGTGTTTACCCTGGCGTGCGCGCTGTCGTCCCTTCCGGTGCAGCGGCTGCTGGCGCAAAACAACGCGTGGCAGCTTTATACCGTTGTTTATTACGTGGCGGTGGACTGCGTATTGTATGGTGTGGCGGCACTGCTGCTTAAAACCGTATTCCGCAGGTGGCGCGGCCGGGTCATGCCCCTGCTTTCCAGCTGCGCGTTCAACTGCGTGGTGCTGTCCGTACCGCTGATCGGCCAGCAGTCCGCACTTTCGGTGGAGAAATTGGCCGGTTACAGCCTGGGGGCGGGCATCGGCTTTTTTGTGGCGCTGCTGCTGGTGGCGGACGCGGTGTCCCGCTTGGATAATCCGGATATGGCGGAGGGTTTTTTGGGACTGCCTTCGGTATTTTTATACTTGGGCGTATTGTCGATGGCGTTTCTCGGGTTCGCGAATTAAGGGAGGATCTTTTCATGATTGTGGATTTTCACTGCCATGTATTTCCGGATAAAATCGCGGCTAAGGCGGTGGCGGGGCTGGAGAAATCCGGCGGGCAAACGGCGGTTTTAGACGTTACGGTTTCCGGGTTAGCCGCTTCCATGCGCCGGGCGGGCGTGGGCTGCTCGGTCATATTGCCCATCGCGACCAAACCGGGCCAGGTGGTTTCCATCAATGATTTTGCCATGGCCCAGCACCGAAAAAACGGAATCCTCGCGTTCGGCAGCATGCACCCGGATTATGAAGACTGGGCGGGCGAACTGGCGCGAATCCGCGCGGCGGGTTTGCTTGGTGTCAAACTGCATCCGGATTTCCAGGGCGTTTTCGTGGATGACCCCAAAATGGTTGCGGTTATGAAAGAAGCGGGCAGGCTGGGGCTGATGGTGTTGCTGCACGGGGGGTACGACGTCTCCTTCCCCGACGTTCACCGTTCCACCCCCCGGCGGCTTGCCTCCATTTTACCGGAGCTTTCCGGCACCACGGTCATCGCGGCCCACCTGGGCGGCTACGGCTACTTGGACGACGTGGAACAGTTGCTGGTGGGCAAAGACTTATATTTTGATACCAGTTTTGTTATCGGTAAATTTGACCCGGATCAAATCAAACGGATTCTGACCGCCCATCCCGCCGGCCGCCTTCTGTTCGGCACCGATTCCCCTTGGGACGGCCAGGCGGAGGCGGTTCGGTCGCTGCGGGCGCTGGGATTGCCCGGCCCGCTGGAACGAAGAATTTTGGGAGAAAACGCCGCGGATTTGCTGGCTGCCCATGGTATCGCGCTGCCAATACATGAAGAAAGGTGCTGTTGATGCGGATTTTAGTGGATGCGGACGGCTGCCCCGTGCGGGAAATCGTTCTGCGCTTGGCGCAGCAAGCCGGCGTTGCGGTTCTTTTGGTGACGGATACGGCCCATGCCTTTCCCCCGGGATACGGCACGATTATCACGGTGGACCAGGGCAGGGACAGCGCGGACATGAAGCTGTGCAACCTGGTGCGCGCGGGGGATTTGGTGGTTACCCAAGATTACGGGGTGGCCGCGATGGCGTTGGCCCGGGGCGCCCGGGCGGTCAGCCAAAACGGCATGGAATACCATGACGGCAACATGGACCAGCTGTTGCTGGAGCGCCACCTGGGGCAAAAGATGCGGCGGGCGGGCCGCCGCGGCATCTTGCGCGGCGCCAAAAAACGCACGCCGGCGGAGGACGAGCGGTTTGCGTCATGGCTTCGCCAGTGGCTGTCCTCATTGCCAAGCGACGCTTAATGAAAAAGGCGGAAGAGCGCAGCGATGCGCGTCTTCCGCCTTTTTTGTTGCATTTTATCCAATCAATTGTTCCTATATAAGGGAAAGCGCATTCATTACAAGGCTTTTAGTTTGTCCAAACATACAGGACAAATGGGATGCTCCCCGAACCGCACGAAGGGGCCGGCTTCGTCGCCGCAAAAAAGGCAGCACCGCCTGTGCTTTTCTAAGATCAATTCCTGGTCCTCCAGGCGAACCGCAACCTCATCCCCCCCCTTGAGATGAAGAAAGCGGCGCAGTTTGACGGGCAGCACCACGCGCCCGAAGGTATCCACACCCCGTATGGTTCCGATTTTTTGCATCATAATCGTCCTTCGCTGTAAGAATATGTGATCATCCTACCATGAATGTGATTAAAAGTCAATTTTTACTTGACAAAAAGGTGAATCCAGCCGATTTAAATTGACCGAAAAAGGTTACACTTTGTTTATAAGGAGGGTGGTAAGAGATGGTATATGACTTTGGGATCCGTCTGCGGGATTTGCGGAAAGAAAAGAAGATGACTCAGAAACAACTGGCTTCCCGGCTGGATGTTTCCAAGGCCAGCGTCAGCGGTTACGAGAATAACATAGCCAAACCGGACATCGACGCTCTCAAAAAGCTTGCCGCCCTGTTCGGGGTAACCGCTGATTATTTGTTGGGCCTGGACGACAGGCGGGTCATCGTCTTGGATGATTTGACCAAGGAGCAGGCGGACCAGCTGCGGCAGATCGCGGATATTTTTATTCAATCTGTCAAAGCAAAATAGAATGACCTCCAGACGGCGCGGAAAGGCGGCGGTCTGGGGGTTTTCTATGGCGGGAAAAAGGTTAACATTTTGTCCATATTCTTTTAAAAAATCCATCATAGTTTCCGCTGAGCCTGGTTTATAATGTTATTTGTTGACCGACCGGCCGGTCGGTCGGTCGAATTCAGTTTGTTTCGGCGGGGATGCAGCGCCGGGATAGGAGAAGATTATGCTGTCGAAATTCAGTGTCAAAAAACCGTTTACGGTCGTTGTAGCAATCATCTTGGTTTTGATCCTGGGCGTGGTATCTTACACGAATATGAGCGTGGATTTGATCCCCAGTTTTAACCTCCCGTACGCGGTGATCACCACCACTTACGCCGGGGCGTCCCCCGAACAGGTGGAGCAGGCTGTGACCGCGCCGCTGGAGCAGGGCATGGCGTCCATCAGCAATATCAAGGAGATCAGTTCCGTTTCGTCCGAAAACGTTTCCATGGTCATTCTGGAATTCAATGAGGCTACCAATATGGATTCGGCCATGATCGAAATGCGGGAGAACCTGGACCGTATCACTACTTATTTTCCCGATGAAGTAGGCTCCCCCACTATTCTGAAAATCAATCCGGACATGATGCCGATCCTTTCGGTCGCCGTTTCGGTTGCGGGAATGTCGGACGCGGAATCCGCCCGGTATATCGAGGACAAGATCATTCCCGAACTCAAGAGCGTGGAGGGGGTGGCCTCGGTCTCTGGCAGCGGCCTGCTGGAAAACATGGTGGACGTCACCCTGACCCAGCAAAAGCTGCAATCCCTCAACGACCGGTTGGCCAGCACAGTCCGCCAGCAGGCGGAACAGGCCATCCGGGACCAGGCGGGCGCCCAGCTAAAGCAGCAGGCGGAACAGCAGATTGCGCAGCAAAAGGCCCAGCTGGTCAAAAAGGGCATGACCGAGGCGCAGGCCGAAGCCTCGGTGGCTGCGGCCCGGGAAAAAGCCTTTGCCGCGGTGGAAAGCCAACTGGACGCGGTAGTGGCCGCGCAGTTAGAAGAACTGGAAATTCCCACCGTAAATTTGACGAGGGAGATGATCCAGGGCATTCTGTCCGGCGAAAACCTCAGTTTGCCCGCCGGGTCGGTTTCGGCGGCGGATGGGGCCAGTTACCTGGTGCGGGTCGGCGATAAGATCAAAAGCGTAGACGAACTGAAAGCGTTAACGTTGATGGAGATTCCGAATTTCGGCGCCGTTACCCTTTCCGACGTAGCCGAAATCACCAGCTACGACAACAGCGGGACCATGTATTCCCGCGTTAACGGCAATTACGCCGTCATTCTTTCCATTCAAAAGCAGCCGGACTTTTCCACCGCGGACGTGGCGCGGTCGTTGCGGGAACGCACGGCGGAACTGACCGGAGAATACGAGGCGCTGCGGTTTGACCTGCTGATGGACCAGGGCGAGTATGTGGATCTGATGATCCGTACCATCATCCAAAACCTGGTGGTGGGCGGCCTGCTGGCGGTAGTCATTCTAGTGATCTTCCTGCGTAAAATCCGGCCCACCCTGATTGTGGGCGCGTCGATAATCATCAGTGTCATCGGCGCTTTTGTACTGATGTATTTTTCGGGTATTACCTTGAATATGATCTCGATGAGCGGTCTTGCGCTGGGCGTTGGCATGCTGGTGGATAACTCCATTGTGGTGATCGAGAACATATTCCGGCTGCGGTCTGAGGGGCTGAGCGCCAAGGAGGCGGCCATCCGCGGCGCCAAAGAGGTGGCGGGCGCTATCACGGCCTCCACCCTGACCACCATTATCGTCTTTGTGCCCATTGTCTTTACCCAGGGGCTGACCCGCCAGCTGTTTACCGACCTGGCGCTGACCATCGGGTATTCCCTGGCTGCCAGCCTGGTGGTGGCCCTGACCCTGGTTCCCGCCGCGGCAAGCACCATGCTGCGCCGCAACTTTACGGCCAAGGAAGCCTCTTCCTCTGGCAAGATTGCCAACGGGTACGCGAAATTGCTGGGTCATGCGCTGAATCACAAATGGGTGCCGATCACCCTGGCGGTGGTGCTGCTGGGCGGCAGCGTATATGCGGCCTTTTCCTCCGGCACCGAACTGTTTCCCGCCATGGACAGCGGCAGCATCTCTATTACGGTTGAAATGCCGGACTCCTATACCACCGAACAGACTTACGGCGCGCTGGATGATCTTTCGGAGAGGCTGACCAGCATCCCGGATGTGGATATGGTTGGCATTGTAGATTCGGAAGGCGGCGGGATGGCCATGATGGGATCCGGCCGGACGGTATATGTACAGCTAAAGGATGACCGGACCCTTTCCACCGACCAGGTGGTAGAGGAAATCCGCAGCCGGACGGAAGAATGCGAATATACCGTGTCCGCCAGCGGATCGAACGCCGATCTGTCGATGCTCAGCGGCGGCCAGGTGGTCGTCAAGATCACCGGCCGGGAACTGGACGACCTGCGCCGTTCCGCGGGGGAAGTGGCGGATATGATTGCCAGTGTGGACGGCACCGTGGAAATTGACGATGGTTTGGGCAAGGAAAAGCAGGAAATCCGCGTGACGGTGGACAAGGACAAAGCCATCGCCAAAGGGTTGACCGTAGCGCAGGTGTACAGCGCGGTGGCGGATTGGCTTGCCGCGCCCAAATCGGTGACGACCCTTACAGACGGCGGGTTGGATTATGCCGTATATGTTAAAGATGCCCGCAGTGAAACGGCGACCAAAGAAA
Source organism: uncultured Eubacteriales bacterium (assembly GCA_902462035.1). Taxonomy (GTDB): domain Bacteria; phylum Bacillota; class Clostridia; order Oscillospirales; family Acutalibacteraceae; genus CABQAC01. The sequence continues at coordinate 2,846 of CABQAC010000037.1, read as the reverse complement.
AATTGCAGGATTTGGAGATTACCCTCTCCGACGGCGCCAAGGTGCGGGTGGGCGACGTGGCGGAAGTTACCATGAGCGAAGGGTTTTCCTCCATCCGCCGTACCGGCCAGGAACGCACGGTCAGCATCACCGCCTCGGTCCGGGAAGGCTATAACGTAGGCGATGTCAATAAGCAGATCGAGCAAAAACTAAAGGATTACCAAGCGCCGGCCGGATGCCGGGTTGACATGGGCGGCGAAAGCGAATCGATCCGGGAGACATTCTCCGACCTGGCGCTGATGTTGATTTTGGGCGTAATCTTTATCTATTTGGTCATGGTGGCCCAGTTCCAGTCGCTGCTGTCCCCGTTCATCGTGATGTTTACCATTCCCCTGGCCTTTACCGGCGGGTTTATCGGGCTGCTCCTGACCGGCATGCCGGTCAGTGTGGTGTCGCTGATCGGCCTGGTTATTTTGGTGGGCATTGTGGTCAACAACGGCATTGTGTTCGTGGATTATACCAACCAGCTGATGGAACGCGGCTACGAAAAGCGGGAAGCCCTGATCCAGGCGGGCCGCACCCGCGTCCGGCCCATTTTAATGACCGCCCTGACCACCATCATTGCCCTGACCACCATGGCGTTCGACACCAGCAGCGGCGGCGAATTGATGCGCCCTATGGCGGTAACGACCATCGGCGGCATGATTTATGCTACCATCCTCACGCTGTTCCTGGTTCCTTCGCTGTATGAACTATTCCGCCGCAAAAAGCCGCGCCGTCCGGATGAAGACCCGGACCAGCCCTCCCCCGCGCCGGAGAGCGCGCAGGATCCGGCGGAAGAAGGCCTGCGGAACCTGCAGGAAATTGCGGCCGAAACGCGACAAAACCCATAACCGCTCCCGGCCGGAGGTATGCGTATGGAAGAAAAAAAACAGGCGCTTTATTCGGCGGCGCTCCGGCTGCTTGCGCACCGGCGGCCGTCTGAAATCACCATTGCCGAAATCGCCCGGGAGGCGGGGATCGGCAAGGGTACGGTCTACGAGTATTTTTCTAGTAAAGAGGAGTTATTTGCGCATACGGTGCTGTATGCGGCGGAAAATAACCTGGCGGGCATGAAAGCCCTTCGGCTGGAGGGCCCCTTTGAGCAGGTGTGCCGGCGGATTTTCCGCCGGCTGCGCCAGGATTTTATGTCCAGCAGGCTGCTGCTTGCCCTGCTGTTCCAGCAGGAGGAAGACACCTGGTTTTCGGCGGACTTTTCCCGGGAAATCGCCGGGGAGTTGGCGCGGCTGCAACAGGAACTGGCCTTGCTTTTGCGCCGGGTAGAGGCGTTGGGCGCGGCCCAGGGCGTGGTACCCGGGGGATGCGGGGAGGATGACCTGATGTTTGCTTTCTGCTGTGTGTCGGGCGCGCTGTGCCATCAGGCGATTTTGAAGAAGGATGGGCCGGAGGAAAGGTATTTTTCCTTTTGCTACCGCAAGCTGGTCCAGCTGCTTCGGCCCGCTCCGGAAAAGTGACAATATTGTTGTTCTTTTTTTCAGCCCCTGCGGTTGAAATTCCCTGCCCTGTGACATACAATAAAAGAAAAGAGCGCATGGGGGCGGCGGAATGGGAAAAAACAGCGTACTGCGCGGCGACAGGCGGGAAAGCAAAGCCCGCGGCCTGTTCCTGGGCAAGGACGATAAAAAACCCTTTTTGCAGCGGATTTTGCTGGCGCTGATTGTGCTGGTTATCCTGCTGGCGTGCTTTTTGGTTTACCGTGATATTGCCCCGTACATAAACGAGGGCGCCGCCGTATCCTCTCAAATAACCTAAAACCAAACCAACAGGAAGGAGCCATATATGCCTAGAACGCGTCGCAAACGCAGATTAAAACGAAAGTACCGCCTGCTACTGCTGGCGGTATGCTGTGCCGTCCTGGTGGCGGCGGTGGCTCTATTGGCCAAAGCGTGCCGCTGGCGCAGCGGGGAGGATCTAACATCTTCCGCCGTTTCTTCCTTTGGGGATCCGGGGGTTTCGGGGGACGCGTCCTCTGTCCTGCCGGGATCGTCCGAAACGCCCGGTTCTTCGTCCGGGCTTTCGTCCAGCAGCGCGGGAACTTCTTCGCAAAAGCCCGTTTCGTCCAGCGGAGCGGGAACTTCTTCACAAAAGCCTGTTTCCTCCAACAGTGGCACCGCGTTGACCGGTATTTACAAGGGGATACAATGGCGGTCGCCCACAGCGGTGCCGTGTACCTTTTTATATGGCAGAACGCTGTTGCTCGTCAACAACGACTATGAGCTGCCGGAGGATTTCCAGTGGAACCTTGTTTACTACAGCAGCGGCAAGCCGGTCACCAAGGAAGAACTGCAGAATTGGGACGCCAACGGCTGGAATTATACCAAAGTGGCCGATGCCGAAGCCTATGGGCCGCTTAAGAAGATGTTTGCCGACGCCAAAGCCGCCGGGGTCCCGCTGAACCTGGTTTCTTCCTTCCGCAGCATCAAGCTGCAGGACAGCTTGTTTAACGATTACGTGGTACAGAATATGAACAAGGGTATGAGCCGGGAAGACGCCATCAAGGCGGCCAATACCCTGCGGACCTATGCCGGCACCAGCGAACACAATACCGGCCTTTGTTTTGATATTGCCGAGGCGGGAAGCTCGTATCTACGGGTGGATTTCGAAAATACCGCCCAGGGCAAATGGCTGAAGGCCAACGCTCCCCGGTACGGGTTTATTCTGCGTTACCCTAAGGAGAAACAGGCGGTCACCGGCATTAGCTACGAACCGTGGCATTTCCGCTATGTGGGGGTGGAGCACGCGCAGAAGATCACGAGCCAGGGAATGTGCCTGGAGGAATACATCGATTCGCTGGGCGGCGCGTAAGG